>JAAEZV010000456.1 GCA_018222695.1 Gammaproteobacteria bacterium | reverse complement strand
ACCAGCGACGATGGCGGTGCTTCACTGAGCCCGCCCGAGCGGCTGTCGGAGTTGAGCGGCACCGCCGCCTTCCCGGCGATCGCGCTGAACGAACGTGAAGCCATTATCGGTTGGGAGACAGGCGGACAAATTATCGCCATGCGCCGGGCGCGCACGCAAAGCGTGGCGCAGCACGAACAATAAAAAGAGACCGACATCATGAAACGATCTTTAACGCGCTTTTTCTCAACGGCTTTCTGTATTGGGCTCTCAGCCCTGCTCTGCGTGCCCACTTCAGCCGCAGACTCCGAGGGCATGCCTGACCTCAGCGACCCAGAACAACTTCTGGATGCCTACATTCGTACCGTGGGTGATACCTCAGGCAAAGAGGTACTGCTGTATGCCTCGGTGGTGGTGATTGGCATGCACCCCGGCGAAAAGGGTCAGAAGCTGTTTGGCCTTGAGGTGCTGGGTGCGAGCCGGTTCTTGCCGATTGAAGATGGCTACCAGCGATTGCACCGCGAGGTGGGGCTCTATACCGATCTGCAAACGGGTGAAGTATTAGGGCGCTGGGACAACCCGTGGTCAGGGGAATCGGTGGAAGTGATTCATATCCAGAACGACCCGGTGAACTTTCCCTTTACGGTGGAGACCCAGCGCGGGCCGTATCGGGTCAAATTTGATGACCTGGGGCACACCATTGGCTTTCATCGCCAGATACCGCTCCGCTACCCCAACCCCCTGCCCAAGGCCCAGTACCCCAAGCACACCGCGAATGACTGGTATGAGGCCGCCGAGCTCTTTAACAGCTTCGTGACCAAGGCCGATCTGGCGGACCGCACCAAGACCTCGCTGCCCGAGGTGGGCACCTGGTCGCGCACCGGGCCCTGGCTGCCGTGGATGGAGATGGCAGACCGGCCGGGCTATTTGCTGTATCACGGCCGCAGCGTGAAATTGATGAACGGGCTGGATGATCTCCGTCCGGAACTCCGCGCACATATCGAGACCCACTACCCCACCTACACCGGCGCGCCCGACACCTTTGAGTCGCCCAATGACACCAGCTGGACCTATTTTAAAAAGGTGCTGGATGCGCGAGCTGAGGCCGAGGGGGAGAGCTAAACCGTTAGTTGGCCTAACGCGCCACTAATGTGACCTCAGCAGAAAGAGGGCTACCGCCAATCAGGCGGCAGCACCTCCCACTCGGGGGCCTCGAACTCACCGATAAAATGAATCTCCACAAACGGTGTCTGGGACTCGATAATCTCCTGCACTGTCCCCGGGAGTGACGCAGGCGAGGCATCCCGCGCGGCTTTGCTTTCCCATGTGGCGATCGCCAGCGCGGTGCGCTCGTCACCAATTTTGCGGTGCAAGCGCGTGCCCTGCGCGCCGGGCACCTGCTGAATCAGCTCACTCGCCCGCACCCAGGCCTCGGCGTATTGCTCGATCGTGTAGCCGGGCTTGGCGGTGACTTCAAAGAGGTAGTGCATGTGGGGCTCCGCCTGTCTGCAAATGACGCAAAACGATCAGTAACCGCGGCCTGCCCGCACCGCATCGGTCAGGGGCTGCCCGGCGATATACCGTTCGAAATTGCTTTCAAACACCTCGGCGACAGCTTCATCGGGCGTGGGGCCCGCGGTGTGAGAGGTAATGTGGACCCCGGGCGTTGACCAGAGCGGGTCATCCGGGGGCAAGGGCTCCTCCCTAAAAACATCAAGCACCGCCGCTCTCAGGCGGCCCGCAGTGAGTGATGCGATCAGGTGTGCTTCCACCACAGCATTCCCTCTGCCGGCATTGATCACAATTGCCCTTGGGTTGAGCCGTATGAGCACCTCTTGGTCAATCAGGTTATCCGTCTGCGCCGTTTGGGGCAGCAC
>JAAEZV010000455.1 GCA_018222695.1 Gammaproteobacteria bacterium | reverse complement strand
GGAAAAACCGAATACCGGCTGAACTCAAGTTCTTCGGAAATGAGGATCCAATCAAGGCGGGCGCCCTTGTCGCCGTAGGTCGACAGCCCCTCCGCGTGGGGCTGAAAAACCGACAGGTTCATTTGCTCGGCCAGGTATTTCAGGGACGAATCGGTGGTCTGCCAGTCGGTGTTGAAGTCACCCATCATCACCATGGGTCCCTCGATTTGGGAGAGCTCCGCCACCATCTCGTCAATCTGCGAGCGGCGCACCGAGCGGCGCGAAAAATCGAGGTGCACGGAAACAAAGTTCACCCCAATGGGCTCCGGCAACGCGCCACCCGGATTCCAGTCGAGCGCGGCAAAGGAGAAACCCTTGGTCGTGGTGGGCCAGGAGGGCTCGAAGCTGTGCCCGAAACTGTCATGGAAGGGTCGCCGCGCCAGCAATGCCGTGCCAAAGTCATAAAGCCAGCCGCTGGCGTGGAGGCCATGGTAAGTGCAAGCGTAAGCCGAGTTGTCCGAGAGGAAGTCGAGGTGGTTGAACTTGCCGCTCCACTTGGACTCGGCGTCCACCTCCTGCAGGGCAATCACGTCCGCCTCGGAGCGGTCCATGAGGCCCGCCACTTCCACCAAGTTGCTGCGTATCGTCGCTTCGCCCAATAACATCTGGTTGCGGCCGTCTTTACGCCCGTGGGCGATATTCAGGGTAGCTACCCGGATAACGGCGGATTCGATAGTGCCAGCGCCCTCCTCTGCCGCGGGGCATTCCGCGGCCGCATTCAGGGTGAACAACGCACACACCAGCGCCAATATAGGCAGAGCTGGCATATTGCTTGTGACAGTCAGGCGTGAAATGTGGAGACCCCCATAGGCATGACCTTGTGACGACGTTTGTGTGGCGGTGAAGGCGCTGCGATTACTCGTAAAACCCTGGTGCCTTTTGCTGCGCGTCAAACAGGCTCGCATCGTGCTGCAACCAGAAGTCAGCGCCCGTCATCGCCACCAGTGCCTCGACCTTGTCCATAGACTGCAGCGAGCGCTCCGCATCCACATTGAACAGGGGCACTACCCGATTCGCCCGGCTGAACTGAAAGTGGTACAGATCGCCCGAGAGCACCACGGGGCCTGTCTCCGCGAGATCTACAAACAGCACCTGATGCCCGGGCGTGTGGCCGTCTGCCGCAATCAGTTGCACCGTGCCGTCACCAAATACGTCGTGGTCGCCAGCCAGCACCTGCGTGGGTCGCTCTTTAATCGACACCAGTAGCTCGGGCTGCACCGCCGGCACGCTCATATTGCCGTCGGCATGGGCGGCGTCGTAGTCACCCTGCTGCACCAGCCAGGTGCCGCTGGTGACCTCATTCGATGCCCCCACGTGGTCCCAATGGATATGCGAGAACGCCACGTATTCGAGGCTGCCCATGTCAAAGCCCAGCCCCATACGATCCATTTGCGAGGCCAGCGTCTCATCAAGGGTGTTGGAGAGGCCATCGGGGCGCACTACCCAACCTTCGGCCGCGGCAAGCTCGGAGGGGAGCCCCGCATCCCACAGCAGTTGGCCGTTGGGGTGGTCCACCACGTAACAGGGCGCCGAGAGGTCGCGCACGTCGGTGTCGGTGTCTTTCAAGTTAAAGGCCTCGACCGAGGCGAGCCTGATGCGACCGCAGTCGAACACATATAGCTTGGGGCCAGTGGCATCGCCGCTTGCCGCCACGGGGGCCTCAGCCGCTGTATCGGACTGTTGCTCGCACGCAATGAGCCCGATGCTCAAAAACAGGATGAGTAGCCGACTCATACTTACTCCCAACACTCTTTTTTGATGACTTTGAGCTTGAACGAACTGCATTGCAGAGACAACCATTAGCACGACGGTGTTACCGTATCCGCTTTAGAC
>JAAEZV010000454.1 GCA_018222695.1 Gammaproteobacteria bacterium | reverse complement strand
ATCCGCAAGGCGCTGGTGGTACCGGGCTCGGGATTGGTGAAGGCTCAGGCAGAGGCAGAGGGGCTGGATCGTATTTTTATTGAGGCCGGTATGGAGTGGCGGGAGCCAGGCTGCTCGATGTGTTTGGCGATGAACGCAGACCGCTTACTTCCGGGTGAGCGATGTGCCAGCACATCTAATCGCAACTTTGAGGGCCGACAAGGCAGTGGTGGCCGAACGCACTTGGTCAGCCCAGCCATGGCGGCGGCTGCAGCGGTGGCTGGCCACTTTGTGCCAGTGGAAGCATCCGGTTCTGTGGCGGAGGGCGGTCAATGAAGCCATTTACCGTCCATAGTGGGCTCGTCGCACCCATGGATCGCGCGAACGTCGATACCGATCTCATGATTCCAAAACAGTTCCTGAAATCGATCAAGCGATCGGGGTTTGGTCCGAATTTATTTGATGAGCTTCGATATCTAGATGAAGGGCAGCCCGACGCGGATAATAGTAGTCGGCCGTTGAATCCCGATTTCCCGTTGAATCTGCCGCGCTATCAGGGCGCCTCTATTTTGCTCGCCCGAGAGAATTTCGGCTGCGGCTCGAGCCGTGAACACGCGGCATGGGCGATGGAGGATTTCGGTTTTCGTGCCGTCATCGCCCCGAGTTTTGCCGACATCTTTCGCTCGAACGCGCTCAAAAATGGCATCCTGCCGATTGCACTTCCCGCGGACCAGGTTGACACCTTGTTCGCTGCCATACGGGCTGAAGAAGGCTATGCCCTGACGATTGATCTCGAGGCTTGTACGATTCTTCTGCCTGACGGTTCGCTCTGGTCATTTGAATTGGATGCTTTTCGTCGGGAGTGTTTGCTTAAGGGTTTAGATGACATCGGGATCACGCTAGAGCGAGCGGACGCCATTCGGACTTTTGAGGGGCAGCACCGCGAGCGATTTCCTTGGTTGTTTGAGGATATTGTTCTGTGAGCAGTCAAATTCTGCTCCTGCCCGGTGATGGGATTGGTCCGGAAGTTGTGCGTGAGGCACGACGGGTGTTGGAGACCGTTGATGATCAGTTCTCACTGGAGCTGAATTTTAGCGAAGGACGACTGGGCGGCATTGCTGTTGATGAGGAGGGTGCGGCGTATCCCGATTCCACGCGCGCCTTGGCCAGAGATGCAGACGCGATTTTACTCGGTGCAGTCGGCGGCCCCCAGTGGGACTCGCTCCCAGCCGCGGATCGCCCAGAGCGAGGGCTGTTGGCGATTCGGGCTGATCTGGATTTATTCTGTAACCACCGGCCAGCGTTGTTGTTTCCCGATTTGGCTGAGGCTTCGAGTCTACGAGCAGAGCTGGTGGCGGGCCTGGATGTGCTCATTGTCCGAGAGTTGACCGGCGGGATTTACTTCGGCGAGCCACGTGGCATCACCACCAACGCCGATGGCGTCCGCGAGGGCTACAATACCGACCGCTACAGCGAGACGGAGATTCGCCGCATCGGTCGACTGGCCTTTGAGGCGGCACAAAAGCGAAGTGGTCGTTTGTGTTCGGTCGATAAGGCTAATGTGCTCGAAGTGACCATGCTGTGGCGAGAGACCATGGAGTCCCTGAGCGCAGACTACCCCGACGTAGCGCTGTCGCATATGTATGTCGATAACGCAGCCATGCAGCTGGTGCGTGAGCCGAAGCAATTTGACGTTCTGGTGACCGGTAATCTTTTTGGCGACATTCTCTCTGACATTGCTGCCATGTTGACCGGATCTATCGGGATGTTGCCGTCGGCGTCGCTCAACGCGGACGCCAAGGGGCTCTATGAGCCGGTTCATGGCTCTGCACCGGATATCGCAGGCACTGACAGCGCTAACCCGCTTGCAACCATTCTGTCAGCGGCCATGTTACTGCGC
>JAAEZV010000026.1 GCA_018222695.1 Gammaproteobacteria bacterium | reverse complement strand
CCGTTGCGGCAGACATCATTGGTCGGGTGCTGGCCGGACAATCATTAAACCGGCTACTGCCGGATGCTCTCGACGCGGCAGCCACCGCACAGCGGCCGCTGTGTCAGGAGTTGGTGTACGGCACACTTCGGGAATGGCCCTGTCTTGAGGCAACCTGCCTTAGCTTCCTCGCCAAACCGCTGCGACGGAAAGACCAGGACATCATGGCCCTGCTGTGCATCGGGCTGTATGAGCTTGAACACCTGAGCACCCCCGCCCACGCAGTCGTTTCAGAGACCGTCAACGCCACCCGCGCACTGAAAAAGCCGTGGGCCAAAGGGGTGGTTAACGGCGTGCTGCGCACCTACCAACGCCAGGAGAATGTGGCCGCCGAGGTGCTGTCACCGGCGGCGCAGCGGGCATTGCCTGCCTGGTTGCACACCGAGCTGTGCGCTCAATATGACGGCGCAGCAGAGCAGATCGCCTTGGCTGCTCGGCATCGACCGCCCATGACCTTGAGGGTTAACCAACTCAAAAGCACACGGGACGATTACCTGCGGCAACTGACAGAAGCCGAGATTGAGGCGACACCCTGTGCCGTTTCACTCGACGGCGTTGTGCTCAGTCGCCCGGTCGATGTGGGATCGTTACCGGGGTTCGCCGAAGGTGTCGCCAGCGTTCAGGACAGCGCCGCCCAACTGGTCGCTCGCCTGTTGGCGCCCCAGGCCGGCGAACGGATTCTCGACGCCTGCGCGGCACCGGGGGGTAAGGCCTGTCATCTGCTCGAGCTCCAGCCCGCCATTGAGGAGCTGGTCGCCCTGGACATCAGCGAGCCCCGACTGCAGCGCGTCATTGAAAACACCACCCGGCTGGATCTCCGACTGACACCGCTCGTAGCCGATGCCAGCGAGCTACCGGAGGCGCTAATAGCCAAACCCTTCGATGCCATTCTGGCCGACGTGCCCTGCTCGGCGACCGGCGTCATAAGACGGAACCCAGACATCAAAATCCTCAGGGAGCCCGACGACATCGCAGGTTTTGCCAGCCAACAATTGGCGATATTGACGGGGCTATGGCCGGCACTAAAGCCTGGGGGCCGACTCCTGTATGTCACCTGTTCCTTGTTGGCCGCGGAAAACGACGAGGTCGTCAGCCAGTTCGCCGCCCAATACGGGGCGCATACCGATGCGGTAACGCTGCGCACCGGCACGCCGCGCCAACATGGCTGGCAGACTCTGCCAGACCAGCACGGTGGCGATGGGCTTTACTTTGCGCTGTTGCGAAAGCCTGCTGAGTAACACTGCGAACCCCTCCGCCAACGTAAGTAATCCACATGGCGTGGCGGGTTTCACTTGGTTTAAGGTGTGCCCGGGTCGTTGGGAGGGTCCAGAGGCCGGTGAAGATCATTATCCTCGGAGCGGGGCAAGTTGGCGGCACGCTAGCTGAACACCTCGCCGATGAGCAAAACGACATCACAGTCGTCGACGAGCACGCCGCCACCCTGAAGCGACTTCAGGAGCGTCTGGATATCCGGACGGTGCTGGGCAACGGGGCTCACCCCTCCACATTACTGAACGCGGGCGCAGAAGACGCCGACATGCTGATCGCCGTCACCGACAGTGACGAGATCAACATGCTGGCCTGTTCGGTCGCCTTCACGCTATACCGCACACCCACAAAAATCAGCCGTGTGCGCTCCGCAGACTATCTCGCCAAACATAAGGCGCTGTTTGAGTCCGGTGCCATCCCGGTCGATGTCATCATCGGCCCGGAGCAGCTCGTCACAAAAAATATTGAACAGTTGATCGCCAACCCCGGCTCACTGCAGGTGCTCGATTTTGCCGAGGGGCGAATCCGGCTGGTCGCCGTGAAGGCCGTCGCTGGCGGGCCCATCGTCGGGCGGGAACTGCAAGAGATTCGCGAGCACATGCCCCGGGTGGACACCCGGGTCGCGGCGATCTTCAGACGCGGCGGGGACCCCATCATTCCCGAAGGTGCGACGGTGGTCGAGCCCGACGACGAAGTGTTTTTCATTGCCGCCAGAGAACATATCCGCGCCGTGACGTCCGAGCTTCGCGAAGTCGATAAGCCCTACAACCGGATCATGATTGCAGGGGGCGGCAACATTGGCGCCACCCTCGCAAAGCGTCTCGAAAAGGACTACCAGGTCAAGGTCATCGAGCGCTCCTATGACCGGTGCCGGGTGCTGTCAGACCTGCTGGAAAACAGCATCGTGCTGCACGGCAGTGGCAATGAGCCGCTGCTGCTCCAACAAGAAAATATCGAAAACACCGATGTCTTTTGTGCGCTGACTGATAACGACGAATCCAACATCATGATGTCCATGCTGGCAAAGCGGCTTGGCGCAAAAAAAGCGATCACGCTGATTACAAACTCAGCCTATGCAGACCTGATTGGTGAGGAAATCGACATCGCCATCTCACCGCAGCAGATCACCATCAGCAGCCTGCTCATGCATGTTCGGCGCGGTGACATCAGCGCCGTGCACTCGCTGCGGCGCGGCGCCGCCGAGGCCATTGAAGTGACGGCGCATGGGGACACACGGTCATCCAAGGTCGTGGGACGCCGGCTGGATGAATTGAACCTCCCCTCCAGTGTGACCGTCGGGGCCATCCTGCGGGGAGACGCCGTGCTGATGGCGCACGGTCATGTGGTGATAGAAGCCGATGACCACGTCATCCTCTTCTTGACCGACCGCACGCAGATTTCCGCCGTCGAAAAATTGTTTGCAGTGGGATTCGGCTTCATCTGATGCAATTCGCCATGGCGTTCAAGATCATCGGCGTTCTGCTGATCCTGTTCAGCACCGCGATGTTGCCTTCACTGTTCCTGTCACTGATCGACAAAGATGGTATCGAGTCCGCCTTTGCCACGGGGCTGGCCGCAACGCTGTTTGCCGGTGTGATGCTGTGGCTGCCGACGCGACAACTGAGTCGCGGTCTGAATATCCGCGACGGGTTCATGGTGACCGCTCTATTTTGGGTGGTACTGGGCTTGTTCGGCGCCATACCGCTGTGGCTCGCCCCCGATCTCGAATTAACCCCCGTCGGCGCTATTTTCGAATCGATCTCGGGCCTCACCACCACCGGGGCAACCGTGATTACTGGCCTCGACAGCCTGCCGCAGTCATTACTGTTCTACCGGCAGCTACTGCAGTGGCTGGGCGGCATCGGCATTATTGTGCTGGCGGTGGCGATCTTACCGATGCTCGGCATCGGCGGCATGCAGCTATACCGGGCCGAAAGCGCGGGCCCCTCCAAAGATCGCAAGCTGACCCCGCGGATCACCAGCACCGCCAAGGCCCTGTTCGGTATCTACTTGCTGTTAACCATCGCCTGTACGGCCAGCTATTTCGCTGCGGGTATGTCGATGTTCGACGCGATATGCCACGCTTTTTCCACTGTGGCGATCGGCGGCTTCTCCACCCACGACGCCAGTCTGGGGCACTACGAGCAGAACCGAGTACTGCTAGTGAGCTCGGTATTCATGCTGCTGTCTGCCATTAATTTTGGGCTGCACTTCATCGCGCTTCAGCGCCGCAGCGTGCGCGTCTATGCTCGGGATTCCGAGACAGCATTTTTTGTCACGGTGATTGCCTCAGCGACAATCGTGGTCTGTTGCCTGCTGCTGACCACCGAAACCCTCAACGTCGAGGACAGCGTAATTCACGGGCTGTTCCAAACCATCTCGATCGCCACCACAACCGGATTCACCACACAGGACTTTTCCGTCTGGCCGCTGTTTTTGCCAATACTCCTGTTAATACTGAGCTTCATGGGTGGCTGTGTGGGCTCCACCGGCGGCGGCATGAAGGCCATGCGCATTCTGCTCATCTTTCGTCAGGGTATGCGGGAATTGCGGCAATTGCTTCACCCCAATGCGGTGATCCCCTTGAAGCTGGATGCGCGGCGAGTGCAAACCGAAGTGATCAGCGCCGTGTGGAGTTTCTTTGCGGTGTATATGTTCTGTTTTGTTCTGATCTGGCTGGCCCTGCTGGCAACCAACCTCGACTTTATCTCCGCGTTTTCCGCTGTGGTGGCCACGATGAACAATCTGGGGCCGGGGCTGGGCGAAGTCGCCGATCACTATGGCGCCGTCAGCGAACCGGGCAAGCTGATTCTTTGCCTCGCCATGCTCATGGGCCGCCTGGAGGTATTTACCCTGCTGGTATTGCTGACGCCCGCGTTCTGGCGACATTAATCTCCCGCTGCCAGCACTCTGCTAGTTGTGTCTCGAATACTTTGCAACGCGGTGAGTCGTGAGGTTTAGGGTGCGCGTTGCTATTTAGATCCCCGCGCCTGTTGAATGACCTCATAGGCGGCTGTGATTTCCTGGGCCCGCTCGGTCGCGACCCGGAGTAGTTCATCGGGCACGCCCTCGGCGATGAGCTTGTCCGGGTGGTTCTCACTCATCAGCTTGCGATAGCGGCGCTTGATCTCTGCATCCGAGGCGTCAGCAGTCAGACCCAGTGCGGCATAAGCCGTGTTCAGCTCCGTCTCGGCATTACGAGGGCGATAACCCCCTCCAGCACTCGATTGGTGATAGCTACCCTGCTGGAACTGGGCCTGCGCATTAACCATGGAAATCAGCTGGTCCACCTCACGCCGCGGCAAGCCCAGCAATTCTGCTAATCGATATAACGCACCGCGTTCTGTTTCGGAGAAGGTGCCATCGGCCAATGCAATACCCACCAGAAAGGCCATCAAGGTGTGCTGTGCCTGACGCCGAGGGCCCAAACAGTCATTGAACTTGGTAACGGTGGGAGCCGGATCAAAGCCGGGCGCCGACCCTTTTTTAAAGTGCTCGATCGCACTGCGGCGCTGGGCGGCATTGAGTCGCAGCTGAACAAACAGTGCCTCGGTCTGGGCGACCTCTGCTTCGGACACGCGGCCATCCGCTTTGGCGACAAACCCCAACAAGGTGAACGTGGTCTCAAAAAACTGTGCGCGCATGATGTGCACGGCTTCGGGCCCGGAAAGCTGCAGCGCGCGCCATAACCCCCTGTCAAAAGCATGGCCCAACACCAAACCAAACAACAGCCCCGCCGGCCCAAACGCCATGAACCCAATGAGACCGGCAATCACTTTCCCCGTAACCTGTGTCATCTCTCGAGGCCTGCCTCATCTTGCAAGGGCATGATCGACCAGTCGTAATGATCAACCAGCCCTTGGGGCCGGCACCGAAAACGCTTGTACTGCCACTGGTATTGCCGCTCATTCCCGGCGATCAACTTTTCTACCCCAAGATTGATCGCGCTCAGTGCTTCGAAGGCGTCATCGCTCTGAACGCCCGGTTCCGCAGGTCGGTACACCGCGCGAAAACCTTTTTCTGTCCGTAGCACAGTGCCCATCACCGGCGCGGCTCCCGACTTTCTAATGAGGTTGGACGCCAATGCCGCGGTGAAACACTCGACACCGAAGAAAGGCGCGTTGAGACCGGCATTTTCATCATTAGGTACCTGGTCAGGCAGGATGCCAGTGATACCACCTGCTCGCACCGAGCGAACCAGCTCTGCGATACCACGCGGCGTGGTGGGCACCAGCTTCCCGCCAGTGCACTGGCGGCCGCGATGCACCAGCTCATCGAGTTTTTTCAGGGGTATTGGTTCGTAGAGCGCTACAAGATTACCCAGGGTCGCCAAGTGCATGCCAAGGAGCTCCCAATTACCTAGATGAGGGCCCAGGACAATGACGCCCTGCCCTGACGCCAGCGGTTCCGTCACGCAACCGAGGCCATCGACTTCAAGCAGTGCGGCAGTTTTTCCCCACGGCTGCGTCCACACCCGGCCCATTTCCGACATGAGCTCGCCGGTCGATTGCACGCTTTGCTTCGCCATCACCCGCCGCTTGTGGGGTGTCCATTCGGGATACGCCAACTCGAGATTGCGAAGGGCTACACGCCGCATCCGGCCGTTGAAATGATAAAGACCAGCCCCGACAACTCTACCCAAGGCCCGCGCCCAACCAAGTGGCATGAGGCGCGTCACTCCGATCATCAACCTGATGAGCAAAATGACGGTCCACTCCAGCCAGAGGGGTTTGGGTGATACAGGCATAGGTTAAGGGGAATTTGACTGGGTCAGTGATGGAAAAGTGATTATGGCGCGGGCAACGCAGTTATACTAACTGCTCTCGTCGACTTTAGGTTGTACTTCGTGGCGCCTGCAACATTTCAAGACGTTATTCTGCGGTTGCAGGAATACTGGGCCAACCACGGCTGCGTAGTGCTGCAACCTCTTGACATGGAAGTGGGCGCCGGCACTTTTCATCCAGCGACCTTCCTGCGCGCACTCGGCCCCGAAAACTGGAACGCGGCCTACGTTCAGCCGAGCCGCCGCCCCGCTGACGGCCGATATGGCGAAAATCCCAATCGTTTGCAGCACTACTATCAGTTTCAGGTCGTCATGAAGCCCTCCCCGGCCGATTTTCAGGATCTTTACCTCGGTAGCCTGTTCGCGCTGGGCATCGACCCATTGGTCCACGACATCCGTTTTGTCGAAGACAACTGGGAATCACCCACTTTGGGCGCATGGGGTCTTGGTTGGGAGGTGTGGCTGAACGGCATGGAAGTCAGTCAGTTCACCTACTTTCAGCAGGCAGGTGGGCTGGAGTGCTACCCCGTCACCGGTGAGCTGACCTACGGTCTGGAGCGCATCGCGATGTACCTGCAGGGCGTCGAGTCGGTCTATGACCTCGTCTGGGCAAACACCCCTTCCGGGCCCGTCACCTACGGCGATGTGTACCACCAGAACGAAGTGGAAATGTCGACCTTTAATTTTGTTGAAGCCGATGTCGACTACCTGTTTACCCAGTTTGAGTTCTGTGAACGCGAAGCAATGCGGCTGGCAGAGAGGCAATTGCCACTGCCCGCCTACGAGCACGTGATGAAGGCATCCCACACCTTCAATCTGCTCGATGCCCGTCACGCCATTGGTGTAACAGAGCGACAACGCTACATCTTGCGGGTCCGCACGTTGGCGCGGGCGGCTGCAGAGGCCTATGTGGCAGCGCGGGGTGCGCTCGGCTTCCCACAGGCTGATCCTGACCTTGCCGCCGCCGCGCTCGCGCAGCTGGAAGCGGCGGCAGGTGCTGAATCATGAGCGCCGCCGATCTCTTGTTTGAACTGGGAACAGAAGAATTGCCGGCTGGTGAGATCTCCGCCATGGCCACCGCTTTGTGTCAGGGCGTGACTGATGGACTGACAGAAGCCAACCTGCCCTTCACGGGAGCACACCATTTTTCAACGCCGCGACGCCTGACGGTGTGGGTCGAAAACGTGGCGATTAAAGGGCCAGATAGCGAGCAACAGGTGGTGGGACCACCCGTCTCTGCCGCCAAGGATGATAGCGGCGCATGGACTAAGGCGGCAGAGGGTTTTGCACGCAAACAGGGCATCTCGGCAGACGACCTCATAGTCGTTGAGGAGCAGGGTGTAGAGCGTGTCGCCGCTCATGTTTCGCAAAAAGGCGCACAGGCCACCGAGGTGATTCCGGACATTATCGCCAACGCCGTCGCTGGCATACCCGTTTCAAAGCGCATGCGGTGGGGGCGCTCTCGCGACGAGTTTTTACGCCCGGTGCAGTGGCTGGTGTTGCTTCTTGGAGATGCCGTCCTGCCACTTCAGTTGTTTGGACTTGAAAGTGGCCGGGAAAGTCGTGGTCACCGCTTCCATCACAACACGCCCGTGGCAATCAGTTCACCGGCGGCGTATCGGGATACCCTGCGCGAGGCACGGGTGCTGGTCGATATGGACGAGCGACGCGCACTGATCGCAGAACAAGTCCTCGCTCTGGCGAATAAAGGCGAAGCGGTGGCGCTGTCTGAAGACCTGCTCGATGAAGTCACCGGGCTTGTGGAATGGCCAACGGCCTTGCGGGGCAGTTTCGATCAGGAGTTTTTGGCAGTCCCCGCGCAGGCGCTGATCTCAGCGATGAAGACCCATCAGAAATACTTTCATCTCAACGATGCGAGCAGCGGGTCATTGCTGCCCGCTTTCATCACTGTCGCCAATATCGAGAGCAAGCAGCCAGAACAGGTTGTATCGGGAAACGAGCGCGTCATCCGACCCAGGTTGAGCGATGCGGCCTTTTTCTTTGCCAACGACAAGCAATCGTCGCTGATCTCGCGACAGGACCGCTTGGGCAGTGTTGTGTTTCAACACCATTTGGGGAGCCTGCTGGACAAGACCCGTCGGGTAGTCGCTATCGCGAAGCAGGTGGCAAACGCCATCGGCGCAGACGAGACGACAACACTCAGAGCAGCCGAGCTAAGCAAGTGCGACCTGGTATCAGAAATGGTGCTTGAGTTCCCCGATCTACAAGGTATCGCCGGCGCAGAGTATGCGCGCCATGACGAAGAGCTTGGCGCTGTGGCAGAGGCCATTGAGTACCACTATTACCCCCGGTTTGCCGGTGACGAGCTGCCCCCATCTCCCGAAGCGACGGCCGTCGCGCTGGCGGACCGCCTTGATACATTGATTGGGATTTTTGGCATTGGCGAGCCCCCTACCGGCTCTAAAGATCCTTTTGCCTTGCGCAGGGCATCTCTGGCTGTGATCAGGATGCTCATCGATCTCAAAAAGCCGCTTTCTTTGACCGAGCTGTTGCAGGGCGCATTCGAGCAACATACCGCTGAGCTGGCTCCGGACACGGCCGACGCCGTATCACACTACATCACTGAACGGCTGGGGAACTGGTACGACGACGATGGGATCCATATTTCTGTGGTGCGTGCGGCGCTGGCGGCGGGCGCCACCGATCTGTTCGATATCGATCTGCGCGTGCGTGCGCTGAGCGCTTTTGCCAAAACCGAAACGGCCGAACATCTCGCCGCGGCCAATAAACGGGTCGCCAATATTCTGGCAAAAGCTAACGAACTCGACGGCACACCCGCCGACCCCAACCTCTTCGTCCATGAGGCCGAGCACGCACTGCACGAAGCGGTCAGCCGGGTCGGGTCGACACTAAGCCCGCTTCTGGCAGATCGAAACTATCAAAGCGCGCTCGATGAGCTCGCCCAACTCCGCGGGCCTGTAGACGCGTTTTTTGACGGCGTCATGGTCAATGCGGAGGACCCTGCCGAACGCTTGAATCGGTTGCGACTTCTCGGTGGTTTGCGAGCACTGTTTACACAGGTCGCTGATCTGGCGTTGCTGTCATCGGCGGCTGAATGACCGGTGAGCCGCTGTTCTGGTTGGGGTTGGCGGCGGCCAGCGGAGCGGGCTTGCTACTGAGCTTGCTGCAACTGCAAAAGCGACGACAGGAACTGACGGCAGCACAATCAGAGGCCATCGCCCAAAAAACCGCCGCAGCCCTGGCTGTCGAGCGCAATCAGGCCCTTGAATCTGAGCTGACGACACTGCAGCAGGAGTTGTCCTCGGTGAAGGCGCAGCTCAGCGCCCAAGATGCCACTCTTTCTGAACGCGATGCCCATCATCAGAACCAAATGAAATGGGTGGAAGAATCCCGCACCACGCTTCGCGCTGAATTAGAGGTGATCGGCCAAAAACTACTCGCATCGTCCGGCAAGGCGCTGGAGACCACTAATCAAAAAAGCCTCGATAGCCTGTTGAAGCCGCTCGCGGAAAAAATTGATCAGTTTCAAACGCGAGTCAATCAGGTGCATACCGATATGGTGCGCAACAGCGCATCGCTGGGCGAGCAGATCAAACATCTCGAGTCGGTGGGCGTGTCCATGTCGGGCGAGGCACAAAACCTGACCCGCGCGCTCAAAGGCGACAAAAAGCTGGTGGGTAACTGGGGTGAGGCCCAGCTGGAAAAAACCCTCGAGCTCGCTGGTCTTCGGCGGGGTGAGCACTACGATGCACAAGTCGCCATCAGGGATGAGCAGGGTGATCGTCACCTGCCTGATTTTGTCATTCGGTTGCCCGAGGGGAAAAACCTGGTCATTGATAGCAAAGTGTCGCTGGTCGACTACGAGCGGGCCGTGACAGCTGAAACCGATGCTGAGCGGAGCAGCGCGCTGGAAGCACATGCAAAGGCTGTGAGAAACCATATCGATGCACTGTCAGCCAAGGACTATGCGAACCTGCCGGGAATGGAGAGTCCCGATTTTGTACTGATGTTCATGCCGGTAGAGCCGGCTTACATCGAAGTGATGCGTAGCCAGCGAGAGCTGTTTAATCACGGGTACCAGAAAAATGTGGTGTTGGTCTCCCACACCACGCTAATGCCTATCCTCAGGACCGTCGCGAACCTGTGGATGATCGAACACAGCAACCGTGAGGCGAGGGAAATCAGTGAGCGGGCAGGAGATATTTATAACACCGTATGCCTTTTGGGTGACCGGCTCTACGCTCTCGGCACATCGATCTCGACCACGGCCAACAAATACAATGACGTGGTCAAAGCGACTCAAGGCAAGCAAGGTCTATTGGGCAAAGTGTCACGATTCCAGTCGCTGTCCCAGCGCGCCAACAAATCTTTTCCCGATGCCCTAGCGCCGATCGAGCCTGACGTGGAAACCGCAAGGCTCGAAGACGTCAAAGACGATCAGCTCTCCCCCAAAAACACCGAGTAACGGCTGGCTATCAGATATCGAGGTTGGCGACTGCCAACGCGTTTTGTTCGATAAATTCCCGCCGCGGCTCCACGTCATCTCCCATCAGCGTTGAAAACATTTGGTCGGCCAGGAATGCATCTTCGATGGTGACCTGCAACATGCGGCGGGCCTCGGGGTCCATCGTGGTCTCCCACAATTGTTCCGGGTTCATCTCACCGAGACCTTTGTAGCGTTGAATCGTGCAGCCTTTTCTCGCCTCGGCCAGCAACCAGTCCAATCCCGCAGCAAAGTCTTGGGTCTCGTGACGTTTCTCTCCGCGCTGAAAAAACCCGTCTGCTTCAATCAGACCATCGAGACGCTCACCCACAGCGCGCAAAGCCAGATACTCGGGCGAGGTAAAAAAGCCTCGGCTCAACACCGTATCCGTCGCAACGCTGTGGGCCGTGCGGCGCACAACAGGGTAATAAAACCCGCGCTCTGGATCCTGTCGCACAAAGATGTCGTACTGTACTGACTTGTCTTTCGGGGTAAGTAAGTGCTCACTTAGCGCTGTCGCGAATGCCTGGACATTGGCCTCATTCACCAAGTCTTCGGGTGCCAGCGAAGGCACTGCCATCATAGACCAGAGCACGTCCCGCGGGTACACCCGGGCCAGTCGCTCGATATCGGCAGCGACCGCCTGATATGACGAGACCAGCTCTGCCAGCGCCTCACCTCCCAGGGGTGGCGCTTCAGCATTAGTAAATATCGCCGCCTCTTCGAGTGCGGACTGTGTCAAATACTCGGCTAATGCAGCCTCGTCCTTGAGGTAGCGGCTTTGCTTGCCGCGAGCCAGTTTATAGAGCGGTGGCTGTGCGATGTAGACATGACCGCGATCGATGAGTTCGCGCATCTCCCGGAAAAAGAAGGTCAGATACAGCGTGCGGATATGTGATCCATCCACATCCGCATCCGTCATGATGATAATGCGGTGATATCGGAGCTTGTCCGGATCAAACTCGTCTTTACCAATGCCGCAACCCAGCGCCGTCACAAGATTGCCGATCTCAGCGGAGCTCAGCATCTTGTCGAAACGCGCCTTCTCCACATTCAAAATCTTTCCTTTGAGCGGCAAGATAGCCTGGAATTTTCGATTGCGGCCTTGCTTGGCAGAGCCACCTGCAGAATCCCCCTCCACCAGATACAGCTCGCTCAGCGCAGGATCGCGCTCCTGGCAGTCCGCCAGTTTCCCGGGAAGGCCAGCGATATCGAGCGCGCCTTTGCGGCGGGTCATTTCTCGCGCCTTGCGCGCCGCCTCTCGGGCTCGCGCGGCATCGATCATTTTTCCGACCACCAGCTTGGCATCGGCGGGGTTTTCCATCAGGAAGTCACTGAAGAACTGGTTCATTGACTGCTCAACCGCGCCCTTCACTTCACTAGACACCAATTTGTCTTTCGTTTGAGAGGAGAACTTGGGGTCAGGCACCTTCACCGACAAGATGGCCATCAGACCTTCTCGCGCATCATCACCCGTGGTGGAGACCTTGGCTTTCTTCGCAAGTCCTTCTTTTTCAATATAATTATTTAAACATCGGGTGAGGGCAGCCCGAAAACCCGCCAGGTGCGTACCGCCATCTCGCTGCGGGATATTGTTGGTATAGCAGTAAAGGCCTTCCTGGAATCCATCATTCCACTGCAAGGCAACTTCTACCTCAACACCCTCCTCGGCCTCTGCTTGAAAATGGCAGACTTTGGCGATGGGCGTTTTGCTCTGATTCAAAAACTCCACAAAAGCGCGCAAGCCGCCCTCGTAGGCGAACAGCTCCTCTTCACCTGAACGCTCATCCTTTAAAAAGATTCGAACGCCACTATTTAAGAAAGCGAGTTCGCGCAGTCGCTTTCCCAACACATCGTAGTGAAAAACAATATTGCTAAAGGTCTCAGGCGAAGGTGTAAACCGCACGGCCGTGCCTGTCTCGCTGGTTTCGCCCACAACCGCCAGCGGCGTCTCAGGAACACCATGTGAGTAGGTCTGTTCAAACAACTCACCTTTGCGGCGAATAGTGAGCTGCAGAGTGGATGACAGCGCGTTGACCACGGAGACACCCACGCCGTGGAGGCCACCCGACACTTTATAGGTATTGTCATCAAATTTACCGCCAGCATGCAGCACCGTCATGATGACTTCGGCGGCGGAAACCCCCTCCTCGTGCTGCTCAGTAGGAATGCCGCGGCCGTTGTCGGCCACCGTCACTGACTCGTCAGGGTGAATGATCACGTCTATTTGGCTGCAGTGGCCGGCTAACGCCTCGTCAATGCTGTTGTCGACCAGCTCAAACACCATATGGTGCAGGCCAGTGCCGTCGTCGGTGTCGCCAATGTACATTCCGGGCCGCTTGCGCACGGCATCCAAGCCCTTCAGCACCTTGATGCTGGAGGAATCGTAGTCACCAGATCCTGAGTTCTCTAGGTTTTCGTCTGACATGCAGCCCCACTAAACAGTTAAAAATGCCCACAACACCAGCCAGCGCGCCCATAGCATAATGATCACACTGGCAGGAGCTGCCCCTGTTCCACGTGGAACAAGTT
>JAAEZV010000453.1 GCA_018222695.1 Gammaproteobacteria bacterium | reverse complement strand
CCCCGGAAGAGTGGGGTGGCCGCATGCCCGGCGAATTTGTGGGGCAATGCAAGCTTCGCCATGATATGACGTGGAGCGTGGTGTTCGATGAGTCGGTCGCTGAAGGCTCCCCGGTGCACGACGCACTGCTCCAGTATCTGGACGGGATTCACGAACAGTTACAGGCCTCCGGTAGCTGGGAGGCGCTCCTGAGAAACGGTGAGAGACACTTGCCCTACCAGCAGCGGGTGCTCACTACGGGCCTTGCATCCTCCCTCCGCCAGTCGCTGGCGTTGAGTGGGCAATCGGGGGTGCCGTTGAGCGTGCCGCTACTACAGGAGACGCTGTCACTGCCCCAGCAGGCCGACTGACCCGTTGTTGCGCCCCCGCCACGCGCTGGCAGTCACGAAAGGGGGTATTGCAGTGGGGTGAGGAGTGGCGTCATGACTCGCGTGAGAGGAGTGACGCGCACCACTCGACGCTAAGCGGTGTCAGCAAAGAGCTCCCGGCCCACCAGCATGCGGCGAACTTCGGATGTCCCCGCACCGATTTCATAGAGCTTGGCGTCGCGCAGCAGTCTGCCGGTGGGGTAGTCGTTGATGTACCCGTTGCCCCCCAGTAGCTGAATCGCATCGAGCGCCGACTGGGTCGCGGCCTCGGCGGTGTAGAGAATGACGGCGGCGGCATCTTTGCGGCTTTGCTCACCCCGGTCCAGCGCCTCGCAGACGCTATAAAGGTAGGCACGACTAGCGGAGCAACGGGCGTACATGTCGGCCAGCTTGCCCTGCACCAGCTGAAACTCGCCAATCGGTTGACCGAATTGCTCGCGCTCGTGAACGTAGGGCAGCACTGCATCGAGGCAGGCTTGCAATATCCCCACCGGGCCGCCCGATAGCACCGCTCGCTCGTAGTCGAGGCCCGACATCAGCACGCGCACGCCGCTGCCGATCTCTCCCAGCACCTGATCGGCAGGAATGACGCAATCCTCGAACACCAGCTCACAGGTGTTGGAGCCGCGCATCCCCAGCTTGTCCAGTTTGGGTGAGCGGGAGAATCCTTTGGTATCACGCTCGACGATAAAGGCGGTGATGCCCTTCGAGCCCGCCTCCGGGTCGGTTTTAGCGTAGATCACATACACATCTGCATCAGGCCCGTTGGTGATCCACATCTTGTTGCCATTGAGGATGAAGTTATCTCCCTGACGCTCCGCGCGCAAACGCATGCTCACAACATCAGATCCGGCTCCCGGCTCGGACATGGCCAGTGCGCCGATGTGTTCCCCACTGCACAGAGCCGGTAAATATTGCGCCCTCTGCTCCTCGGAGCCATTCAGGCGAATCTGGTTCAGACAGAGATTGGAGTGCGCACCGTAAGACAAACCGACCGAGGCGCTGGCGCGGGAGATCTCCTCCATGGCAATCGCGTGCGCCAGGTAACCCATACCGCTGCCGCCGTATTGCTCGGGAATGGTGATGCCCAGCAGACCGAGGTCGCCCATTTTGGTCCACAGATCTCTGGGAAAATCGTTGTCGCGGTCAATCTCGGCGGCCCGCGGTGCAATCTCCGTGCTGGCAAACTGATGCACCGTTTCCCTGAGTAAGCCAATCTCCTCACTGTGGCCATATTGTAGCGTGGGGTAGGGGGTACTCATTTCAATGGGCTCCTGCTGATTTCAACGGCTCCTGCTGACTGCGCGCGACGACCTCCCTATTGGGCGCTGACGTCTTCGCTTGTGAAGGCCGAGTGCAAGAGGTTGTAACACAACTGCGCATCAGCATGCTGGATATCGGTCATAATCCATTCCTGCCGCTTTGATGGTGCGACGGGACTTTTGGGAATCCCGGGTTAGGCGAGACAGGGAGTCTCATGAGAAAGTTGCTGAAATTTGGTCACTCGATGACCG
>JAAEZV010000452.1 GCA_018222695.1 Gammaproteobacteria bacterium | reverse complement strand
TGCGGCATCTGTACGCCGGGCGTGGTGATCGCGGCCAAGGCACTGCTGGAGCACAACCCGGACCCCACGGAGGAGCAGGCGCGCTATTGGCTCGCCGGTAATCTTTGCCGCTGCACCGGTTACGACAAAATTATTCGCGCGGTATTGGATGCCGCCAAAACCCTGCGTGAGGACGCCGCATGAACGCCTATCAGGAATTCAAAATCATCGGTTCGCGCCCGATTCGGCCCGACGGGCTGGATAAGGTCACCGGCCGCGCGCGCTACGGCGCAGACCTCAACATGCAGGGCCAGCTTTATGGTCATGTCGTAAGGAGCCCCCATGCGCATGCAGTGATCAAGTCGATCGACTGCAGCAAGGCGCTCGCCATGGAGGGCGTGCTTGCCGTCATGACCGGCGACGACCTAGTCAAACCCGGCAACGAGATGCTGGGGAGCGGTGAGGGCGCCATGGCACTCAAGGATGTCGTGCCCATGGTGATGTCGCAGGGCAAAGTGCTATTCCATTCACAGGCGGTCGCTGCGGTGGCGGCGACATCACCGGAATTGGCGGCTGAGGCGGCGCGCGCGGTCGAGGTGGTCTATCAGGTGCTACCCGCGGTCACCGATGTAAACAAGGCGTTGGATGAGGGTGCGCCGATACTGCACGACGACCGCTTTCCCGATGGCTACCCCGAGGAGCCCACAAATCTTGCTACCCACATCAGCCTCACCGTAGGCGACCCGGACGCGGCCTTCGAAAAAGCCGACGTGGTGATCGAGCAGACTTATTCGGTGCCCATGTGCCACCAGGGTTATATCGAGCCCCACGCCTGCGTGGCGCGGGCTGATGCGGCCGGCCGCGTCGACCTCTGGTGTTGCACACAGGGTCACTTCACGGTGCGCCATTACACGTCGGCGGTCACCGGTATCGATTTGGGCAAGATCAAGGTGACTGCCTCGGAAATTGGCGGCGGCTTTGGTGGCAAGACGACCGTGTATCTAGAGCCGCTTGCCGTGATACTCGCCCAAAAATCTGGGCGTCCGGTGAAAATGGTCATGGACCACGGTGACGTGTTCCGCGCCACCGGCCCGGCACCCGGCGCGGAGACCAAGGTGAAACTCGGCGCGACCCGCGACGGCAAACTGGTGGCGGCAGATGTCGAGTGCCTGATGGATTCAGGGGCCTATAACGGCAATCCGGCGGGGATCCCAGCCTTTATGGCGACGGCCTGCTACAAGCTCACCGACGCACGGTCGACGGGTCGTTCCGTCTACACCAACAAACCGAAAATCCATGCCTACAGAGCGCCAAGCATTCCGCAGGTGACGCTCGGCTTTGAGCTGGCGATCACCGAGCTTGCCGCCGAGGTGGGTATGGACCCCATCGAGTTCCGTCTGCTCAACGCGGTGGAAGAGGGCGATGCCAACATGATGGGTGCGCCCTACAAGCGTATTGGGTTGCGTGAGTGCCTCGAAGTGGCGCGTAACCACGAGCATTACAAGTCCGCAGTCGCCGACGGCGCGGGTCGTGGTGTGTCCATGGGCTATTGGATTAACGCTGGGTTGCAGTCCAGCGCCACGCTCAACGTGATTAGTGACGGTCATGTATCGATTTTGACGGGCAGCCCTGATATTGGCGGGTCTCGGGCCTCCATGGGACTAATGGCCGCGGAAGTGCTGGGGATTCCCTTTGAGCACATTCATCCGCAGGTGGCGGCAACCGATGCGGTCGGTCACTGCGACGTGACCGGCGGTAGCCGGACCACCCTGGCAACCGGGCAGGCGGTCATTCAAGCCGCCGAGCAGTGCGTGGCAGAGATGTGCCGTCGCGCGGCGGCGGAGTGGGAGGTGGAGCCCGGCGTGGTGACCTGGTCTCAGGGGGCCGCGCATTACGGTGATCAGA
>JAAEZV010000451.1:226-1888 GCA_018222695.1 Gammaproteobacteria bacterium | reverse complement strand
GCCCTTGGTAGTGGCCGTACTGGGCATTTACAGCGCCGCCCACAAGGAGTTTGGCAAGTAAGACCCTCAGCGGGGCGATCAATACAACAACTGCCAATGCATCGGAGATCAGGCCGGGGACGATCAGCAAAACGCCTGCCACTAGCCGCGCGACGTTGCCCATCAGCAGCTGCTCGCTGAGCGCGCCCTCGCGCTGGGCTTGCTGCAAATGCACGAGCGTCTGTCGCCCCGCAAGGCGAAACAGCGCGATACCCAGCACTCCCGCACCGAGGACCCACAGCATTGCCGTTGTGGCACTGGTCTGTGAACCCAGTTCAATCAAGCTCCAGAGCTCCAGCCACGGGTAGAGAAACAGCAACCACTTCATCCTATTGGATACCTCATTTCAGTTTTTCTGGTGACGCCTGCTCCACTGGCTCGGCCTCAGCCCGCCAGGGTGCCACCCAGATCAGGGTGACCATGCCCGGAATCGCCAGTAGCGTGCACAACAAGAAGAACAACACCCAGCCGGTTTCCTCAACGATAAATCCGGTGACAGCGTTGGCCAATGAGCGCGGCAATGCCGCCAGCGCCGTAAATAGCGCAAACTGGGTTGCGGCGAATGCCCGGCTGGATTCTCTGGCAATAAACGCGGTGAAGGCGGCTGTGCCAAGCCCAACGCCCAAATACTCAAAGGAAATCACCACCGCGAGCAGCCAGAGGGCATTGCCTACGCTGGCCAGCCAGGCAAAGCCCAAAATGCTGACCATCTGTATCAAACCGAAAATCCAGAGTGCGCGGTTAATACCGAGGCGAAGCATCAGCAGACCGCCCAGCAAGCCGCCGGCGATCGCGGGCCACAACGCGGCGTGTTTAGCGACCAACCCGATCTCGGTCATCGAAAAGCCCAGATCCATATAAAACGGCGTCGCCAACGCGGTCGCCATGTTGTCGCCCAGTTTGTAAGCCACCATGAAAAACAGCGCCAAGGCTGCAGGACGCCAGCCAACGCGCTGAAAATACTCACTGAACGGTGTCACCAGGGTCTCGCGTAAGGTGCGCGGCTGGGGCCCGATCTGCTCTGGCTCAGTCACGCTGAGTGACAGCAGGATGCCCACCCCCATGAAGGCTGCAGTAATCCAGAACACCCATACCCAGGGCAAAGTATCGGCCAAAATCAGGGACAACGACCCAGGCACCAGACTCGCGATGCGATAGGCCTGTACGTGAATGGCGTTACCGAGGCCTAGCTCCTCATCGGGCAGAATTTCCCGGCGATAGGCATCGATCGCCACGTCCTGGGTGGCGCTGAGAAAGGCAATGACTGAGGCGAAAACGGCCACCAGCGCAGTCTGATTGAGTGGGTCGATGTAGCCCAACGCACCGATAGCACACACCAAACCGATTTGGGCCGCGAGCATCCAGCCCCGGCGACGCCCCAGCGGGAGCCGGATCCGGTCCATGAACGGCGCCCAGAGAAACTTCCACGTGTACGGCAAGCCGACCAGTGCAAACAGGCCAATCTCCGCCAGTGATACTTCCGCGGCACGGAGCCAGGCGGGCACTAGCTGAATCAATAAATACAGCGGCATACCCGACGCCAGACCCGTCATCACGCAGATCAGCATGCGGCGATTCAACATCGTGGCGAGAAAAGGCCTGTTTTGTTGTGCCTGCAAATTG
>JAAEZV010000451.1:0-216 GCA_018222695.1 Gammaproteobacteria bacterium | reverse complement strand
CCTGACACCATCCGCCATGGCCTCCTCAGTTACAATGGAGGCTGTTTTTCTGCCCGGGCTGCTCCCAGTGACCCTGAACGTTATTGTCTACCAGTACGGCAAAGTGGCAAGCACTTCTCTGGTGACAACCTTCAACAAGATGCGTGGTGTGAGTGCACACCAATGTCATTTCTTTGGCGAAGACGCTTTTCGGGCCACCGTGACCCGGCTTTGCAA
>JAAEZV010000025.1 GCA_018222695.1 Gammaproteobacteria bacterium | reverse complement strand
TTCTTGAACTCATCCGCCAAGAACTCGATCAGTCGCAGGTCAAAGTCCTCACCACCGAGGAACGTGTCGCCGTTGGTTGCCAGCACTTCAAACTGGTGCTCGCCATCGACTTCTGCGATTTCGATAATCGAGATATCGAAGGTGCCGCCACCAAGGTCATAAACCGCCACCGTGCGGTCACCCTCAGCCTTATCCATGCCGTAAGCGAGTGCTGCGGCGGTGGGCTCGTTGATGATGCGCTTGACCTCAAGGCCCGCGATGCGTCCCGCGTCCTTGGTCGCCTGACGCTGAGAGTCATTAAAGTACGCAGGGACCGTGATCACCGCCTCGGTCACCGCTTCGCCAAGGTACTCCTCAGCGGTCTTTTTCATCTTGCGAAGCACCTCCGCCGACACCTGCGGCGGGGCCATCTTGTCGTCGTTCACCTGCACCCAGGCGTCGCCGCTGTCTGCCTTGACGATCTGGTAAGGCACCATCTTGATGTCCTTTTGCACCACATCGTCTTCAAAGCGACGACCAATCAGACGCTTCACAGCGAACAGCGTGTTCGTTGGATTGGTAACCGCCTGACGCTTGGCAGACTGACCTACCAGAATTTCATTGTCGTCGGTGTAGGCGACGATAGACGGGGTCGTGCGACCGCCCTCAGCGTTTTCAATTACTCGGGGCTTGCCGCCTTCCAAAACGGATACACAACTGTTGGTCGTACCCAGGTCGATGCCAATGATCTTGCCCATGTCTGTCTCTCCTATCGGCCGGCGACTCTGCGCCGGCATGCTTTCTTGTTTCTTGATATGGGGACGGTCGTCGTGAATTCAAGTACCGCCGCACCCATAACGCGTTAATTCATTCTCCGCTGGGGGCTTTGGACACCATCACCATTGCCGGGCGCAGCAGACGCCCGTTCAGCAGATAACCTCTCTGCATCACTGCGACCACCGAATTAGGTTCCACGTCGGGCTGTTCCACCATGCTCATCGCCTGAGCAGTCTCCGGATCAAACGGCTCCCCTTGAGGGTCGACCGTCTCGACACCGTACTTGGCCAGCACATCCATAAAGCCCTTGCGCGTCAATTCCACGCCCTCAGCCAAAGCCGCGGTGCCCTGCTCATCACCACTGGACTCCAGAGCGCGCTCGAGGTTGTCGACCACACTGAGCAAGTCGCCGCAAAAGCGCTCCAAGGCGAATTTGCGCGCCTTCTCAATTTCCTGGTCGGCACGCCGCTGAACATTCATCGCATCAGCTTGCGCCCTAAGCGCAGCATCCTTTGCGGCCTCGAGCTCTGCCTCAAGATCAATCGGTGCTTCAGGCTCGCCATCGAGGTCCGCAGCGTCAGCCTCGTTGTCTGAGTCTGCTGCCGCGACGGCTTCCGTCTCCGCGCCATCAGCCTGCTCGACATCGACAGCAGCCTCTTCAGCCGCTGTCTGCTCCTCGGGTTTCTCTTCCGCCATGGGCGCTCTCCAATCTTTTACTGACTATTTGCTTGCCATCGGGGCCTTGCTCCCACGGGAAAATGGGTCGCTAACCACCGCTATGGGGTGAGATGTGGGGTGCCACAGCCCGTTTTCAAGGGGTGACAGGGGTTTTCGTTGCGGTCTTTACGACATCAGCCTGCGACTGGAGCACCAGAAGTGATCAACACCTGACCACTTGAGCCAGTGTGATCAACCCAGAGGTGACCTAGGTTCTGGTTTTGGGGAGCCTCGGCGTGACGAACTGCGGGTCAATGCATGGAGACAATGCATAGAGACAATGCATCTGCACAGTCAAATGCCGGAGATATCAATACGGGAGCTGCAACCAAGGGGCAACGAGTCCGCGCTCGTCTAACGTGACAGGGCCGCGCTCAGCATCCGGGCGGTGACATCTACAATAGGGATCACTCTCTCATAGGCCATCCGGGTGGGTCCGATGACACCCAGCACGCCTAGCGATTGGGAGCCCTGTGCGTAGGGGGCCGTAATGACGCTGAAGTCACCGAACACATCAAAACCGGCCTCTTCACCGATAAAGATCTGAATCCCGTCCGCGCGGGAGCAGCGCTCCATCAGCTCGAGCAGATCCCGCTTGCGCTCGAAGGCATCAAAGAGCTCCCGCAGCTTCTGCATGTCCTCGGGTGATGCCTGATTCAGCAGACTCGCCTCACCCGCAACCACGACATTTTCGGACTGTTGCTCCGTCTCGATGGCCGCATTGGCAAGTTCTAGTGCCGCCTCGAGGTAGTGATCGATGCGGGCACGGGCCTCCGACATTTCGCGGACAATGTGTCCCTTCACCGCGGAGAGGTCGTTGCCCGCGTAGCGTTGGTTAATCAGCTCAGCCGCCGCTTTAAGCTGCTCCTCGTCCATGGGGCGCTGCATCTGGATAATGCGGTTCTGCACCTCACGCTCGTTGATGACAAGGATCACGAGAACCCGGTCACCTGACAGCGGCAGAAACTCGATCTGTCGGAGTTGGCTCGCTGCGGGCTTGGGCACCGTCACAATGCCGGTTTGATAAGTGATCTGTGCCAGCAGATTCGATGCCGTCTGCACCAGTTCCCCGGAACTGCGGTTGGGATCCAGCCCGGCATGCAACGCCGTGACGGCGCCCTCCTCCACGGGCCCCACCTGCAGCAGGCTGTCGACAAAAAACCGATAGCCCTGTGCGGTCGGCACTCTCCCGGCGGAGGTGTGTGGCGAGGCCAGAAACCCGCGGTCCTCCAATTCGGACATGATGTTACGGACGGTTGCGGAACTGACCGAGAGGCCGCTCTCGCCCTGCAAGTTCTTGGAAGCCACTGGCTGCCCCTCGCGAATGTGTATCTCCACGAGAGTTTTTAATAGCGATGACGCGCGGGGTGAAAGAGCTTCCAACGGCAAGGTCTCTGGCAGCAACTGCTGTCTGTTTTAGCACAGGCTTAGACAGCAAAAAAGGACTGGGTGACCCATGAAATACCCATTATCTTTGCAAGGGCCAGTGCCAATGGTGCGCGCAGGCCTCATTCGCCACATCGGATGTTCACTCATGAGGCGGTCTGCGCTATAACTGACGCAAAGCACATCGGTGCCTTCCATGCTGATCAACCTTTCGATACAAGATTACGCCGTCGTCGACCAGCTCGAGGTGGACCTCGATGCGGGCATGACTTGTATCACCGGTGAGACGGGCGCGGGCAAATCAATCATGCTCGATGCTTTGGGCCTCTGCATCGGCGATCGCGCTGACTCGAGGGCTATCCGCCCCGGCGCCGCGCGCACGGACATCGCAGCCTGCTTTGATGTGAGTCTTAACACCCGCGCCCAAGTGTGGCTCTCCGAGCGTGACCTCGAGTCTGCGGGGGACTGCATCCTGCGCCGCACCATCACCGCCGAGGGTCGATCTCGCGCCTACATTAACGGGTCTCCCGCCACTCTCTCGGACTGCGCTGATCTGGGGCAACTCCTCGTAGATATCCATTCACAGCATGCGCATCAGTCGCTGTTGAGAAGGCCGATCCAGCGTAGCCTGCTCGATACCTACGCCGGCGCCGAAACACTGATCGTTGAGGTAAGCGAGACCGCGCAGCGCTGGCGGGTACTGCAGGAGGAGTATTCCCGGCTCGCGGGTCAGACCGAGGAATCCGATGCACGCAGAGCCCTGCTCACCTATCAAATCGAAGAGCTGGAAGTCCTGAATCCGCAGCCGGGTGAACTGGAGGCGCTCGAGGCGCAGCATAAATTGTTGGCGAATGCCGCCTACATCATCGATAGCGCCAATGACATCGCGGCAGGATGCGAGGCACAGCGCGATCAGCTCGCGCGAATCGTGCAGCTTGCCAATGACGAGCGCATGACGGGCTCGGCAACCGACAATCTCCGCGAACTGCTGCAATCAGCGCTGATTCAACTCGATGAGGCACAGGCTGAGACAGCACGCTTTGCTGCCTCTGTGGAGCTCGACCCTGAGGGGCTGAGGGCGGCTGAGGAGCGACTGAGCGCCCTCCACGATATGGCGCGCAAGCATCGCGCACAGCCCGACGCGCTTCACGAACTGCTGGCAACCTTGCAGGCGGAGCTCGAATCGCTGGCGGGCGGCACCGAGCAGCTTGCATCGCTCGAAGAGGCGCTGGGTGACACGGCACTGGCCTGGCGCACGCATGCCAAAGCGCTCTCAGAACGGCGTCGGGACGCCGCTGCGCTCTTGTCAAAGCGGGTTATGGAGACACTCACTGACCTGGCCATGACCAAGTGCGTATTCGAAATCGCACTGATTCCCTTCAAAGATGACAACCCCGATCCAAGAGGCGCTGAGGACATCGAGTTTTTGATCGCCACCAATCCGGGCGCCACTCCGGGCCCACTCAACAAAGTAGCCTCTGGCGGTGAGCTCTCTCGTATCAGTCTGGCCCTGCAGGTCGTGGCCGCTGACACGGCCACCTCACCCACCATGGTGTTTGACGAAGTCGATGTCGGTATCGGCGGCGGCATTGCTGAGGTGGTGGGCGACCTGCTGCGCACACTTGGAGAACGCAGTCAGGTACTGGTGGTCACGCATCAGCCCCAGGTCGCTGCTAAAGGTCATCAGCATCTCTTGGTGACCAAAACCGGCGAGGATGCCGTGCACTCAGAGCTCACTTTGCTGGCCGGCGCGGCTCGCATTGAGGAGGTGGGGCGGATGCTCGGCGGCGCCAAACTGACTGACAGCACGCTGGCGCACGCGCGAGAAATGTTGGAGGGCAGTTAAGCCCCGGTTTTCTTTCGAACGCGAAGCACTAAGGTGTGATCAATAATCTCGTAACCGTGCTGCTCCGCTATCAGGTGCTGGCGTCGCTCGATTTCCTCGTCAATAAACTCAATCACCTCGTTGGTATCGACGTCCACCATGTGGTCGTGGTGGTGATCCGGCGCCATCTCAAAAACCGAGTAACCCGCCTCGAAATTATGGCGAATGATCAGATCTGCGGTTTCAAACTGGGTCAGCACCCGGTAGACCGTCGCCAGCCCAATGTCTTCTCCGGTATCGCGCAGGCGCTGATACAGATCTTCTGCACTCAAGTGATCTCCCTGCTCAGAAGCATCACTCAACATGGCCAGGATCTTCAGCCTCGGGGCGGTGACTTTAAGACCCGCTTTTTTTAGCTCTCTATTTTGTGAGGCCATGCTTGAAAGGTTCTCGGAAGGCGCGGTTTGACGTTATCATGCCAGCCCAGATGGCTCCTTGGAAGATAATGTGTCGCAAGTGATTCCCCTCATCCGGCCGCTCGCAGTCGGTTGTTTGCTAGCCGGTCTGATCGGTTGCGGCAGTAACTTCGGCTTTCCCGGCGTTTATCGCATCAATGTCGAGCAGGGCAATGTGGTGACCGAGGAGATGGTGGAGCAGCTCCGTCCAGGGCTCAATCGTCGGCAGGTACGTTACATCATGGGCACACCGCTCATAGAAGACTCCTTCCATGAGGACCGCTGGGACTACCGCTATATGCTGCGCAATGGCAATGAAATGCTGTCTGAGACGCAACTGACCCTGTGGTTTGAGGGAGATGAATTGGTGCGCGTGGAGGGGCCCGACGCCCCCAACTGGGATGAGCCTCAATCCGAGGGATCAGAGTCCGAGGCGCCAGAAGCATCCTGACCACCCTCAGCTCGGGCCGCTTTGGCCTTGGCCGCTCGCGCTTTGCGAACCTCTTTGGGATCAACCAGTAACGGCCTGTAAATCTCGACTCGTTCGCCCGCAATCAATACACGATCAGCGGTTGTCGCTTTACCCCACACGCCAATCTTGAGGTCAGGGCCGACCACCAACTCGTCGAATACTTCCTCCAGCTTGCTGAGCGTCACGGCCTCGAGCGCGGTGGTTCCCGGCGGTACGTCGAGCTTTACGATCCGCTGTTTCTCGGGCAAGGCGTAGGCGACTTCGACACAAATGCTATCGCTCATGTTGCCACCTCCAGCTCTTGGTTCGCGCGTCGCACCACTGCGTCGACAAGATCGAGGGCCACCTTGTCGAATAATTTACCCGCCGCCGCATTCGCCAGCCCACTCGTCAATTCAAAATGAAGCCTCAAAGAGGTCTTACAGGCCGCGTCACCGAGAGCGCGAAACATCCACTGCCCCGAAAACGAATCAAAGGGCCCGTCCACCAGCGTCAGCTCAATTTTTTCTGGCCGCGTCATCGTGTTGCGGGTGGTAAAGCCATGGCTGATGCCGGCCCGGGACAGGCGCAGCGTCGCGGTCACGATCTCTTCGCCGCGCTCATGAATTTCGGCTCCCACGCACCCCTCCAGGAACTCTGGGTAACGCTCGATATCAGCCACCAGATCAAACACCTGCTCAGCCGCGTATGGGAGCAGCGCGCTTCGCTCTATAACAGTCATACCGGGAGTTTACCGAACAACGCTGGAGAACGCCGACCCGCTAGAAGACGGCTCGCAGCAACCACAATAGGCTCGCGGGTGGGGCCAGCCAACGCAGGACAAACCACCACAGGCGGAACAACCAGGTGGGTTCGCGGTACAACTCGCCCCGCAGCACGGGTCGCGGCATTAACCATCCCACAAACCAGGCGGTCACGAAGACACTGCAGGGCAGCAACCACTGCATTGACCAAGTGCCCACGCGCAGCAGGGGTAGCGTGCCGCCAAATAGCAGTGCGGCGACAATGAGCACCACTAACGTCGCCCCCAACACGGCGCCACTGACCCTTCCCAGCTGCCACTCGTTCGCCAAAAGAAGGACCGCCGGCTCCAGCAACACAGCCGCTGCGCCCCAGGCAAGCAGCGCGGTGGCGGCAAAAAACAACGCACCATAGGTCTCTCCCAGCGGGAGGTTGGCAAAGGCATAGGGCAGACCGATAAAGAGCCCCGCCAATCCCTCGACTGGCGAGACATTCGACTCGAACAACAGCGCCGAGACGATCACGGCGGTCATGACCAGAAAACTCGTATCAATCACTGCAACAGCCAGCACCGAGCGACCCCAAGGGAGCCCCGTCGGCGACTGTGCGCCAAATGCCATGCCGATGCCCAAACCGGCACCCAGTGTGACCCCTGCGGCGCCCAGTGCCTGCCCGAAGGCGCCCATCTGCCAGTCGTCAGCCCGATACGAGAAGAGAAAATCCTGAACAGGCCGCATGTCGGTATAAACAAAAGTGAAATCTAATACGCCCAAAAGCGTAATCGCTACCGCCGGTAGACACGCCCATGCCAGAAATCCCATCCCAAATCGGATACCCAGCGCCGAGACGCCTCCCGCCGCCACCAGCAACAAGAGGGTCCGCGTGAACTGTGCGGGGCGATCATCAACAAAAGCCAAAAAGTCGGCCGCAACATCGATCGCGCTGGCAGAAGCCAGCTGCCCGGAGTACAAGGCACTGACGCAGTGAAGGCACCAGACCGCGGTGAGAATCGCTACGGCAGCGAAGACCAATCCCAGTAACGCTTGCGCGACACCCAAAAAGCGCCAGCGGGAATCCAGATTGCCAACACTGGCTGCCCAGTGCAGCGCCAGCCCGGGGGAGCCCCTTCCCAGACTGCCAATCGCCACCTCGGCAATCAGCACCGGGACGCTAAGCACACACAGCGCAACCAGATACATCACAAAAAACCCGCCGCCACCGTGTTCACCCATGAGGTAGGGAAAACGCTGCAGGTTGCCCAGACCCGCGGCCACCATGGACAGCGTCAGGACTAGGGTGCTTCTCGCCCGCCAGGGCTGTGGAATGTTGTCATCCAGCACGCAGGAGTGGCCCCAGAAGATTTCGCCACGGGTCAGGTCGGAAGAATACCGACGCGATGCCCGACAGGCGCCCGTATAATGGGTTCATGGCGAAATCCAAACGCAACAAGACCTCTGACAATACCATCGCCCAGAATAAAAGAGCACGCTTCGACTACCACCTGCTGGAATCATTTGAAGCAGGCGTATCGCTGGCGGGATGGGAAGTCAAAGCACTCAGGGCTGGCAAAGCTGAGCTCACGGATTCCTATGTGCTGATGAAAGACGGTGAGGCGTTTCTGTTGGGCGCCAACATAGCTCCGCTGGAAACGGCATCGACCCACTTTGTGACCGACCCCACCCGCACCCGCAAGTTGCTACTGCACAAAAAAGAACTCGCAAAGATCAATGCCGGGGTCACGCAAAAAGGCCAGACCTGTGTTTGCACGGCGCTCTACTGGAAAGGGCATTTGGTCAAGGCCCGCATTGAACTCGCTCAGGGTAAAAAGCAACATGACAAACGCGAGAGCCAAAAAGATCGCGACTGGCAACGGCAGAAAGCGCGCATCGTGCGCGACAACGTCAAGCAGTAGTCAGCCCCAGAACACCGCTTTGGCCGAGATAGAGAGGCCAATCAGAATGCACAGCCCCACGACAAAAGGTCGGTAGGCCGCACCGGCATAACGGGCGAAGGCCCAATTACCAGCCTGATTGCCCAGCCACATTGCTGGCAGAGCAACCCATAACAATTGAAAAGGTCGGGGAGAAATCAGCCCCGCCGCACCGAACATGACCAGTGACACCACGCTCGAACACCAGAAGAACATCATGAGGAAGGCCCGGGACTTCACGGGTTCGGAAAGGGTCGCCACCACATAGAGAATGACCGGCGGTCCGGGAATAGCGAATGCACCGTTCATCAGGCCCGACGCCACACCGGTTGCCAATGCTGCTGGACGCGAGGCGGCACGTTCGCTGGGGACAAAGCGCGCCAGCACCACCGATGCAATGACAACCGAGACGCCGATCCAGAGCTGAAATTCGGCGACAGACAGTGATGCCAGAAACCAAACCCCGACCGCCGTGCCAATGACACTCCCCGCGACCATGGGCTTAGCCGGCGCAACCGGGAACAAACCCCACCAGGAGCGGTAAGAGAGCAGGCCCAAGAGGAGCGCCAATACCGCGCTGAGGACCACCGCATCACCCGGCGTTAAAAAGAATGAAAAAGCCGGGACCACCAACATGGCGAACCCAAATCCGGTAAAGGCCCGGATCAAAGCGGCAAGACCCACAGACGCTGCCACCAGCAGCGCTTGCTCAGCAGGAACAGCAAGCAGCTGAGTGATTTCCATCAGTGTTGCTCCAGCCGCACCGGCGCACCGCATTCAATCGCACCACTCTGGACGACTTTGGCGCAGAGTCCGCCGTAACCGAACATCGCAATGACACCACCGGGGCCCAATTCTGATTCCATCCGCGCGCAAGGGTGACAGAGCTGCGTCGCCTCTAGGAGCGCTTCACCGACCCAGAACCGCTGCCTGCGCAGCGCATTGAGATTCAAACCCGACACCACGATGTTCCGGCGCAAGCGGGCGGGGTCGAGATCCGCCTCGCCGAGGTGGGCAGCAATCTGGGTCATAAACTCCCGCGAAATGAGCGTCACCTGGCGTCCGGAACCCGGCGTCTTGGACATCCGGTGATCCCCCTCAAGGCCGAGGTCAGCCACCGCCTGCACCCGTGAAAGCGACTGCAGCGGTTCGCGCCTGCGCGGCCGCACACCGATCCACTGCACCGTACCGGTACCCACCGTGCCCAGATACTTATCTAGCGGGCTTTTACGTTGTGGCATTGCGTGTTCCCCGGGCGCGGTGCAGTTCAGAGCATAACGATGGGGCGGCGGGTCGTCACATGAAATCGCTTTCAGCGCCCATACAACATCAAACGCGGGCCATTTACCCCCCCTGCCGCCCGCCCTTCTTCGCCATCATCACCAATGACCTAGTCAACGAATACCACTGACGGTTTCAGTCCCCGTAAACAAGTGATCCGGACGGTAATAGTTGGCGTAACCGCTATGTCAGTGTCTACAGGCCGCTTGCGATCAGCAAAGAAGGCCACTCTGGGGATGACTCTGTCGCTTCGGGCATGCCGTATCGCCGGAAACACATTGGGGTGCGCGTCTGCAAGCGACCGGTTCTTTCCGGGGCTTGTGAGCCGCCGCCTTTCTAGAGAGAGGAGGCGTTGTGACACATCACGACGGAGACTGGGGCATTCTGAGCACCCAGCAAGACGAAGATCAGGCGCGTGCACAAGCTGTAAGCGATCCTGCCGCTTATCACGCAGCCATTGCTGCAAAAGAACTGCACTGGTACGACACCGGCGGTGAGCAGTGGGTCTCGCGACCGGGTGCCGACGCTTGGCAGGGCTGGCATGCAGCATCCGGCGCAGAGGGCTCCGCTGACGCGAGCTGGACCCCTTGGTCGTCAGCGCTTGACACGAAGGCGGCACCTTTCTATCGCTGGTTTGTCGACGGGCAGACTAACGCCTGCTTCAACCTTCTCGACCGTCACGTATTGTCTGGCCGCGGTAAAAACCAGGCGCTCGTCTTCGAGGGGGACCGCTGGGATCCCTCTAAAAATGAAGGGCGCGGCGGCCCAGTTTTCGAACAGCGCCTCTCTTACCGTGAGTTGTTGGTTGAAGTTGCCCTGCGCGCGCGGGTGCTCGAAAGCCTGGATCTCAGCGCTGGTGACCGCATTGCGCTGAACCTGCCCAACATCCTCGAGCAGATTTTTTACATTTTGGCCGCACAGCGGCTTGGGGTGATTTACACCCCCGTTTTCGGCGGCTTCTCTGCGAAAACGCTGTCTGACCGCATTCATGATGCCGGCGCAAAAGTCGTGATTACCGCTGATGGTGGCTATCGCAACGCCGAGGTGGTCCCCTACAAAAGCACCTACACCGACCCCGCATTGGACAACTATGTGCCTCGCCCCGCGGCGCTGCAGGCGCTGTCTGAGACACTGAAGTCCCGCCTGCCCGCCGACGTGGCGGAGCGACTAGAGACACAGGTGACCGAGGCCGTTGCCGGAGAGATCACACTCGAGCGCGCCGATGTCATGCGCGAACTGGGTTTGGCGCTGGAGCGCGAGCGAGGCACGGCCCCCGAAATTATTGCGGAACTTCGCACCACTGTGGCCAGCGAGTTAGCCAGCGTGAGTCACGCAGTGACCAACGTGATTGTTGTGCGCTACACGGGTAATGACATTGTCGAGCACAGCCGGGACCGCTGGTCGCATGATCTGGTCGCTGGGGTCGAAGCAGAATTTTTAGCGGACGCAGGCGTGGCAGATCGCGCCTCACTGGATGGCTTGGACGACAACGCGTTCTGGAAGGCCGTTGGCGCCGCCATGCCAGCGGTGCCGGTCGAAGCCGACTGGCCGCTGTTCATCATTTACACCTCTGGCTCCACCGGCAAACCCAAGGGCGTGGTTCACACTCACGGTGGCTGGCTTTCAGGCATCACCCACACCATGCGGACAGTGTTCAACGCCAATCAGGATGACTGTCTATACGTTATTGGTGACCCGGGCTGGATTACCGGTCAGTCGTACCTGATCGCCGCGCCACTGGCGTTCGGCATGTCCACGGTCATTGCTGAAGGATCCCCGCTCTTCCCCCACGCAGGTCGTTTCGCGTCCATCATCGAGCGCAACAAGGTCACACTGTTCAAGGCAGGCTCCACCTTCCTGAAGGCGGTCATGACCGATCCTGCGAGCGCGCAGGAAATGTCTCGCTACGACATGTCGACACTCAAAGTCGGCACGTTCTGCGCAGAACCGGTGTCACCGGCGGTGCAGAAGTTCGCAATGGAGAACATCTGCTCGCACTACATTAATTCCTACTGGGCCACCGAGCACGGCGGCATCGTCTTCTCTTGCCCCTGGGGTGACTTCAAGCCGCTGGAAGCGGACGCCAAGACCTGGCCACTGCCCTGGATTCAGGCGCAGGTTCGGATTGTTGAAGAAACCAGCGACACGGGTAGCGTCAGCCAGTGGCGAGAGGCTGAAGCCGGTGAGAAAGGCGAGCTGGTGATCACCCAGCCCTACCCTTATCTGGCAAGAACACTCTGGGGCGCGGGTGACGCGCTGGGCACCGATGGCTGGCAGGGCGATATCGACCGCTTCGCCGAGGTGTACTTCAAGCGTTGGGATGGCGAACTGACTTACACACAGGGTGACTACGCGCGTCGAGGTGATGAAGGCGCGTTCACGCTGCACGGACGTTCTGATGACGTCATCAACGTGTCGGGCCACCGCATTGGTACCGAGGAAATCGAAGGTGCGATCCTGCGCGATAAAACGCTGCGACAGGATTCCCCGGTGGGTAACGTGGTCGTAGTGGGCGCCCCCCATGACGAGAAAGGTGAGACCCCCGTTGCATTCCTCGTCGCCGCAGCAGGCCGCAAACTCTCAGATGAGGATCTTGCGCGACTGCAGAACCTGGTGCGCACTGAAAAAGGCGCCACCGCAGTACCGTCAGACTTTTTGGTGGTGTCGGCGTTCCCCGAAACCCGCTCGGGCAAGTACATGCGCCGCACGCTGCGCGCCATCTTGCTCGACCAACCTTTGGGCGATCTGTCTACGCTCCGAAACCCCGAGTCGGTAGAAGAGATTCAGGGCGCCGTCGCGCAATGGCGAGACTTTGGCCGACTGGCCGAGGCGCGGCAGATCATTCAGACCTGGCGCTACCTGCGCGTCGAAACCCATCGCTTGGACGACAATCACAAGGTCGCGCTGTTGGTGATCAACCATCCGCCGGTCAATGCACTCAACGAGCGCACACTCGATGAACTTCACACCGTCGTGCAACAGCTCGAGCATCAGGATGACGTGGACGCAGTGGTGATTACCGGCGCCCGCGGTGCCTTTGTTGCCGGCGCTGACGTGAAAGAACTGCTGGAGGTGGGTGAAGCCGGCGATTTGGAATCAGCCCGCACCCCGCCCAATGCGGCACAGGCGGCATTTGCCGCTCTTGAGCAACTCGGCAGACCGGTGATCGCGGCAGTCAATGGCCCCGCACTGGGTGGCGGTAACGAATTGGTACTGGCCTGCTCCTATGTGATTGCCGCAGAGCACGCGCAGTTTGGCCAGCCGGAAATCAATTTGAATCTGCTGCCCGGCTACGGCGGCACACAGCGGCTGGTGCGTAAGCTACATCGACGTCGCGGCGAGGCCGGCATGGCCGAGGCGCTGCGTTTGATGGTGAGTGGCCGCAATATTTCCACCGCTGAGGCGATCGACTGTGGTCTGGTAGACGAGGTCGTCACGGAGGCCGCGGCCTCGCCCGTTGAAATCGCGATGGAGCGACTGCGCGACTACTTTGCCCAACAAGGCCCGCTGGCCGCAGCACAGGAAGAGCATCAGAAAGCGCTCGCTGCACGAGACGAGGCCATCCCCTATTCTGAGTCCATCCTCGAGCAGCCGGCCTTGCAACAAGCAC
>JAAEZV010000450.1 GCA_018222695.1 Gammaproteobacteria bacterium | reverse complement strand
GGCCATGACCGCAGCCTGTGCGGGTATGAGCCCCCTCGCCAAGCGGGGCCACGAGCAAGGAGGGCTCGAGGGTATCCGCACGCTGCGCGCGCTGGATGACGTACTCAAAGATGAAGGTGAGCTGGACGCATTCGCTCACTCGCTCGGCGCCATCCACCAGAAGCTGGCGGATGCGGGGGCACCGCTTTTGTGCACCGTCGCCGATGACCCCAACATTCAGTCTGCGAGCGAGGCCGCCGCACAGAGCGCAGGCGTCCTGCCAATGACGCCCCATGACGGGATCGCGCTGGATCCGGTCCGCGCCGCGATTCAGGAAATGTGGGTCACCAACACCCAAGTCAATTTCTGCGCTAAGGCCTACCCGACAGTCCCCTCCGGACACCCCGATGCGCCGGCGCTGTCGGTACTCGCCGCGTTCCTGCGCAATGGTTTTTTGCATCGCACCATCCGGGAGCAAGGTGGTGCATATGGCGGGGGCGCCAGCCACGACCCGAATATTGCCGCTTTTCGCTTCTTCTCCTACCGAGACCCGCGCCTGGTCGAGACGCTCGAGGACTTCGATGCCTCCATCGCCTGGCTACTGGAGACACAGCACGAGCAGTTGGCGCTGGAAGAGGCAATCCTCAGCGTGATGGCCAGTCTGGATAAGCCGGGATCCCCTGCCGGTGAGGCAAAGCGAGACTTCCACGAGCGACTGTTTGGCCGTACTGCAGAGCACCGCAGACTCTTGCGCGCCGGCATTGTGGGCACCACCCTCGATGACCTGCGCCGGGTGGCCGAAACCTACCTGAAGCCCGAGCTTGCCAGCACGGCGGTCATCACCCACACCGCAGGTGCGGACATCGTGGCGGAGCGCCAGTTGCCCCTCACCCGGCAGGACCTGCTCTGAGCGAGAGCAGGTAGCCCTCGCCGCGGGGCGCCCAGGCCGCCAGAAAATCCTCGCGGGGCCAGATCAGACGGCCCTGCGACGGATCGGCCAGCGCGACATGATGCCCGGCCAGCCCAGTCAGCAGACTGAAATGCGGGCCAGTGGGTAACTGTAGGTAGACGAGAACCGGCAACCTGAGGGTCGACAACGCCCTGGCACTAACCCTGAACACCTGCGGATTGGCACCGGCATCTCTCGCCAGCCGGGCTAATTGCTCAAGACTGAAACCCTCGCCGCGGATACGCGTTATTTCCGCAACGCTGACGCCGAGGCGCGCCATGAGTCCCGTCAGATCGAAATCAGCACCCGAGTGTGCCGCCATTAACGTGGCGAGCGCAGCCGGCCCACAATCATACTCTCCAGATTGGCGCACAATCTCCTGCTCGAAAACGCGCACCGGTTGCGACCACGCGGTATCGCTATACAGCGATACCCCGGTGAGCGCGGCGGCGAAGCCCAGACTGCGACTGACACGCCACGCCCACCGAAATGGCTCAGGTCTACCCCTCGTCCGTGTAACGCCGAGCACGACGCTGTAGCCAGATGACCAGGAGCACCGCACCACTGAAGTAGGTGGTGAGCGCCACACCCAGACTAATCAAGCCGCCGGCGGCCACCTTGGCGGCGGCCATCAACAGCGCCCAGCCGAGCAGCACCGGGACAATACGCAACGCGAAATATCGCTCACGCACACGCCAACGGGCGTCGCGGGCTAGCTTCTCCCGCAGCTGCTCGACCGGGTTATCCGCTTTTAGTCCTGACACTGCTGAGCCCTCCCATTAAGGCAGTTTGTAGGCGGGGCGGGGTTCCGCGTAATGGGGCACATAGACCCCCCAGTAAAAGCCCGCCAGGGCCAGATCAAGCGTGGCCACACCCACGATAAAGGGCAGCACTCTGCCGCGCAGTTGTGATGCCTCAAGGAACGACAATGCGTGTGACTGCTCATCGGGAAGGGGTGATGG
>JAAEZV010000449.1 GCA_018222695.1 Gammaproteobacteria bacterium | reverse complement strand
AGCGCTTGGGCGAGGTGGGTCAGGGCTGGCAGGTATCGCTCACCACGCTCATGAATGAGCGCGCCGCGATTGGTGGCAGCTTTGGGCAAATGGATGTCTCGCTCGCCATGTCAGTCGCCGAAGAATTAGAGATCAATGGTCGACCCGCGCTGGAGGATGCGGCGGTGCGTGCCCGGATTGCCAACTGGTACGTGCAGGAAGCGGGTCTCAAGTACACGGGATACCGATCACTGACGGCGCTCTCTCGGGGCGCCTTGCCCGGGCCGGAGAATTCCATCGGTAAGCTCGTCGGCGCACCCAAAATGCAGGCAATGTCTTCATATCTGATGGACCTTTTGGGTGCCAGTGGCGCCATTGCCGATGAGTCGTTGGCGGCCAAGGCCGGCATTATCCAGCGGGCCTACATGGGGGCGCCGGGTTTGCGCATCGCCGGTGGCACCGACGAGATCATGGCTAACATTATCGCCGAACGGGTACTGGGCTTACCCCAGGAGCCTCGCCTAGATAAAGGCATCCCGTTCAACGAGGTGCCGACCGGGTAGCGCAGTCAGCTTGAGTAAGTTCGCAGGGACGCGCACACTTCGCCCATGAGTCAGGAGACGACCACCCAGTTGCTCGGGTTGCCAACGGAATATGGCGTACCGGGTGAAGACGGCAAGGCATTCAGCGCAGCAGAAGTTGACCAGCGCTCCGCATCGCGCATGCTGTGGGTGCTCATGCTGTTTGCCTGGTCGCTCGCCGGAGCGGTGTTGGCCTCGGCTTTCCTCGGCTACGGTACTGATTTTTCCAATACGCTTGCGGGCGTCTGGTTCGCCGTGTTCTCGGTTTTGTTGCTGGCCTGGCCGCGGATGAACCTGTTCTGGCACCGCGGTATTGCGGTGGTCATCCTCATGCTCATCGTGATCCGGTGGTCGTTGTCATGGCTCTACGCCGAGCCCGCCGACGCCATGATTGGCGTCATGATCGGCCTTCTGTACACGCCGGTGCTGGTCATCATCACCACGCTGCTTTGGGGTCGACTCAGTTTGTATATCGGTGCGGGCACGGGTTTGGTCATGGGGGTTGTGGCGTATGTGGGGAGTTCCCGAGAGGCGCTGGCTGGCGCATACCTCGATGACTGGCGCATTGGGCCATTGGTCTTGTGCGTCTACGGATTATTCTCTTGGCTTTTGGGCATTTGGGTCCGCGAGCGCGACCAGCTGCGCGAAACAGCGGAACGGGTGGAGCGACTGCGCAAGGCGGCCAATACCGACACTTTGACCGGTATTGCTAATCGGCGGGTCGCAGAGCGTGCGCTTAATCTGTTCGCTACCGGGCAGCGCCGCTACGCGGTGATGATGATTGATATCGATCATTTCAAAGAGATTAATGATCAGCACGGCCACGACACCGGGGACCGCATCCTGCAGAGAATTGCCGAGATCCTGAAGGCCCGCATGCGGGTGCAGGACACGGTGGCCCGCTGGGGTGGCGAGGAGTTTCTGGTGATCGTGGAGAGTGTGACCCGCGATGAGTCCGCTTCTATCGCAGAGTCGCTGCGCCAAATGATCGAAGCCGGTACGGGAGACATCGTGAAAACCACGATCAGCATTGGGGTGGCCCATAGCGAGACGGGTCAGAGCGTGGATCAGATCTTGAAGCGCGCGGACGAGGGCTTATACGCGGCGAAAAACTCGGGCCGTAATAAAGTGGTGACGGTCTAACGAAGAGTAACGCTTAGTCGGACAGGTCCAGACTGAACTTCAGGAATATCTCATCGAGTTCATAGCCCAGATCCCTGTATAAAGCCTGCCCTGGCGCATTGTCGCGCGCAGTTTCCAGATCCAGCCGGTCAGCGCCCTGCGCTTTTGCCCAATCACTCGCCGCGTTCATTAAAGCGCGTGCAATGCCCT
>JAAEZV010000024.1 GCA_018222695.1 Gammaproteobacteria bacterium | reverse complement strand
TGAAGGGCTCGATGAACTGGATCGACTGACGGAAAATCGCACCCGCTCAGTCATTGTTCTCACCATCCATCTGGGAAACTGGGAGTGGATGATGCATGCGGCCAATGCCCACGGCGATGTACCCATTGACCCGGTATACCGACGTTTACACAACAAGGGCTCCGATCGCTTTGCTTATGAAGTGCGCAGCCGCTTTGGTGGCGAACCGATCCTGATGGAGAAAGTCGCGCGTAATGTGCTGAAGCACCGTCGACGCTTTCGTGCACTGGTGCTGGTAGCCGACCAGTCACCCGGAGAGCGAGACAATGTTTACTGGACAAACTGGTTGAATCAGCCCACGGCGTTCTTTACCGGCCCGGCAACCATTGCGCAGTTGACGGATTTTCCAGTGATGTTTGCACGCTGCCGAAGAAAATCACGCGGCCATTATCATTTGAGCCTGGTTCCCATCGTCGAAACACCGGGGCAACTGACCGAAGAGGCCATTATTGAGGCTTACGTCAGGGCTGCTGAAGAAACGATTCGCGATGAGCCAGAGAGCTTTCTGTGGTCCAACCGGCGCTGGAAACATCAGCCGCCCGCGAATCAGGCCTGAGCTGCCACCTCGAGAGAGGTCGTTGGTTCACGCAGGTCACACCACTCAAAGCCAGTCTCTTGCGTCGCATAAATAACCTGACACGAGGCCAGATCAGACCAGCCCGAGAGCGCAGCATCAGCTAGCTCCAGGGCATTGTTCTGCTGACTGATATGCGCCACGAACAGCATCTTAAGCCGAGCGGTGTCCGCGTGGTCAAGAAACTGCCGGGCTTGGGCGTTGTTCAGGTGACCAAAATCACCCCCCACCCTTTTCTTCACAGCGTAGGGATAAGGCCCATCGGCCAGCATCTGTGGATCGTGATTGAACTCAAGCACTAGCGCATCGCAGCCAGAGAACGCCTGCACAACATGCGGTGTGATACTGCCCAGATCAGTGAGGACACCCAATTTGAGATCATTGTGAGTGAGACAAAACTGAACCGGCTCCCGGGCATCGTGGGGGACGGGCTCAGCTGCAATATCGACATCGCCCACAGCAAATTGATCGCCGGGTCGAATCACCACGCCGCTTTGCAGCCCCTCGAGTTTGCGGCTCCCAGCAGTGCCTGCCGTAAGAAATACGGGCAGATCATAGGCCTTGGCAAGCGGCACCACTCCTCGACAATGATCACCGTGCTCATGGGTCACCAGAATGGCGTCGATGTCTAGCCCGCCCACACCGCGAGACTGAAGCCGCTCCTCCACGTCACGGCGAGGCAGACCGCAGTCAATCAGTAGGAGGGTCTCACCCGTATCGACCAGCGTCGCGTTCCCCTTGCTTCCGCTTCCGAGGGACGCGATGCGCATCAGGTAATGTTGCCCCGCAGGAGGGTCAGCAGCGCTTGCTGGTCGCGGCGATCGACCGCACCGCCATCAGGGCCCCGCAGAGTAATCAACGTCAGCTCGTCCCCGGCCCGGTCAAGGTGAATTTGATATTGGTGGCCCGCCAGAGGGTGTTCATCCTCTCCCCCCCACAGCCAATCAAACCAACCGCTATCCTCATCGTCCTGAGGACCGACAAAGGTAACGTACAGGAGCCCCTCGCTGCGGTCGCGGTCATCAATCACGAAATCCGCATCCTCGGTGCCTTTCACCACCGACGCCCAGGCGCGATCAAAGCGCAGCGTCAGGCGAATGCGGGTCTCTTCTTCTGTGTCTTCCAGCGTGATGCGCCCCGAATCACTCATGGCGCGATCCGCCATCATGGATATGGGAGCGGTCTCAGCACTGTTGGCAAGATACTGGGACACGTCCTGAAGCATCTTGCGCTCCAGATCGCGATCATCGGACTCGGGCGGCCAGCTGACGTCCTCGACGCTGCGATTTTGCTGCAACACATGGAGCTCAGCGGTGTTGCGCTGTACGCCGGTATCGACCCGAAAACGAAATCGCACGGCGAGCTCCTGATCTTCTAACTTGAACCACTGGGTATCGATCAATCCGGCCTCGGCATCGACAGCGGCCACACCAATACCGCTGGTGGTCAAAAAGGTTCTGACCTGCGGCCAGAGCTGCCCGGGCGCTACGTTAACCAGCGCCCACCTCTCGCCGGAAAGGCTCTGGATGCGCACCGAGTCGGCTAGGCTATTCGCGGTGAGCGGCGTGGGTCGCGGCGTTTCAAATTGCGCCGCCAATTGGGCGCTCTCGGCTACCGGTGGCACCGGATAGTCCGGCTGTATCGCTTCGGTGGAGAGGTGGGGCGGCACATCGATCGGAGCCAGCTCGGGCGCCGTTTGATAGCGGCCGGCGTTATCAGGGAAGAGCCCCTCCTCGCCAAAAAACCAGCTGCACCCTGAGAGGCAGCCAAGCAATATCATGCTAACAACTGGTCGAATCACGCGAAGTAGGTCTCCAATGCCCGCTCCAGATCGCCACGACACGGCTCCGAAAGCGGCGTGAGGGGCAATCTGATTCCATCTCCCATCATACCGCGTTGCGCCATCGCCCACTTCACCGGTATGGGGTTGGCCTCAATAAACAGCAGGTGGTTCAATTCGCTCAGTCTCGCATCGACCTCGGCAGCAGCATCCCACTCGCCGGCCAATGCCAGATTGCACATGGCGGCCATATCCCGGGCCGCGATATTGGCGGTGACGGAGACATTGCCCTGCCCGCCCCGACGCATCAACTCGAGTGCGGTCGCGTCGTCACCGGAAAATACTGCGAAACCATCCGGCACAGCTTCAATCAAGGACGCCCCGCGCTCAATATCACCGGTCGCATCTTTAATCGCCACGATATTGTCGATTTGGCTAAGCCTGACCACCGTGTCATTCATCAAATCACAACCGGTGCGACCGGGGACGTTATAGAGAATGATGGGTAGGTTGACCGACCGCGCCACCGCCTGAAAATGCTCAAAAAGCCCCTGTTGAGTCGGCTTGTTGTAATAAGGCGTCACAGACAGTGAATAGTCCGCGCCTGCCTCGGCTGCCGACACAGTGAGCTCGATCGCCTCATGGGTCGAGTTACCCCCCGTGCCAGCCACCACCGGGATACGTCCCCCGGCTTGCTCGACCGCAAACCGAATCACCTCACAGTGCTCAGGCACCGTGAGTGTCGGGCTTTCGCCCGTCGTGCCCACCACGCCCAAACCTGCGGTGCCCGATTCGATATGGTATTCAATCAGGCGCGCGAAGGCGGGCCAATCGATAGCACCATCAGGGTGCATGGGCGTTACCAACGCAACAATGCTTCCGGTTATCATCGATTTACTCCGGCCGGGCGGCTAAGGGAAAGAACTGCACAACATGGTGTCGCAATTATCCACTTCAGAGGCGGTTTCACAACCGCAGAAAACGCGGTTTTCAACCAAATGCTTGAGACGCTTACTGGCTCTCTTCATTTTGCCTGCCCTGTCTCTCTGCGCCAGTTGGTCAGTCGCCCAAAGCCCCAATTTTGACGTCCTCATCGAGCCCCTGACCGCTGTAGACCGACAATTTATGGCTGAGCAACGCATGCGAGTGGAACAGCTCGCCAATCGCCTCGGTCGCGGCCTGACGGGCGTCGTCGATCGCGATCTGGATACGCTGCAACGGATACTCGACGAGAGAATGGTGCCGGCGGAGGACACACTGACCCTTCAGGCCATGGGCTTGGTGTTTGGCGATTTACTCGGTGAACGCCTCGATATGGACTGGGTGGTATACCGCGATAGCAAAGGTCGCTCCAGAGCGCTCGGGTACCGGCAAATAGACGTCTATCTCTTCCCTGTCACCATGATTTCCCGCCGTCAGGAAGGGGGTAGTGAGCGTCGACTCAAACCCCTGTTCGACGATACGGTCCGCGACACACGGCCACTGCTACCCGGCGGCAAGTGGTTTCAGTAGTCCGAGCCGAGCTCGCGGTAGCACAATGCGAGCCAGTAATAAAACGTGCCGTCAGTCGGCGCCAACGTAACGGAAGATACCCCGCTCTCCGAGCGTCCGATGCTGAGCACCCTGCCGACTAAGATCGCCACTCTCATACGCCGCGTCACCCGCGTAAAGAAACGCCATCTGATCGCCGTCCCTCACCACGCGGGGGAAAAAGCGCGGCGAGGGCCGCTTAGCCAGTTGGGAAAGCAGCAGTGACGAATCATCCTCAGCCTGCAGATCATGCAACGACACCAACGTGGGTGGCGTGATGGGTAGCTGACCCTCGTGGTGAGCACGGATCGCATCCACGGGGCGCCACCACTCGTGAGCAACGATCTCACTGCCATCGACCGTAACCCGGTCGTCTGATTCAACTTCTGCGATGAAAAACCAGGTGGAAAAACGGCGTTTCACCACCACCGGGGTGAGCCAGTGAGAGAACGTCAACAGCGTTTCGGCCGACAGCGAAAGTCCCGACTCCTCCTGCAACTCCCGTGCCGCGCCGCACCGCGCTTGCTCTAGTTCATCGTCGCCCTCATCAGATACCTCAACCTTGCCGCCCGGAAACACCCAGAGCCCGGGCATGTGTTTGAGCTCATCGCTGCGCTTGAGGAGGAGTGTCTCCAAACCTTTATCGGTCTGTCTGATGACAATGGCACACGCCGCCGGCAACGCCGGACTCGCTTCCTCAGAAAATTCGAGCACCATCAGACTTATCCTATAGAAGTGGCGCGCAGTTCAGGCATTGGGCATAAACATGCATCGGATCGCGGAGACTGGAAAGGCTTCTGACCACGGGCTTGAAGGCGCCGACCAGCGACTCAAACCAACCGCCGAGCGGTGCAGTAACCATGCCAAAGGAGCGGCTCAGTTCCTGCAGCAACACACTTTCGAAAGAAGGGGGCACTCGTGTGCGGGCCGTGCGCCAATCCTCTACGCCCGCCAAGCGCGCCGCAGCCGTCACCGCTTCATCCAGACCACCCAGCTCGTCCACAAGACCGCGCTCCGCAGCCTCCGCACCCGTCCAGACCAGCCCATCGGCCACATCCTTCACCGCTTGCTCACTCATGTCGCGGCCGGCTGCCACCAATTCGATAAAATCGTCATAGGCGCCATTGGCCAGCGCCTGAACAATACTCGCCATCTCCGGAGTCAGCCCACGGTTGAAGCTTGCTGCACCTGCGAGCGGAGTGGTACCCATGCCATCGACGGTGACGCCGATGTACTCCACGATGCCCTCAATCGTCGGAAAGGCGGAGAATGCGCCGATACTCCCCGTAATCGTCGTGGGCAGCGCCCAGATCTCGTCTGCTTCTGCTGCGATCCAGTAACCGCCTGAGGCAGCGACGGTGCCCATGGACACCACGATAGGGATGTCAGCGTCCGCCACCTCTAGCAACTTCCTTCGGATCAGGTCCGAGGCGAACACGCTGCCCCCGGGAGAATTCACGCGCAACACAATCGCGGCGAGGTTCTCGGCTTCCATAGCAGTGTCGATATAGCCGTTGATGGTGTCGCTGCCCGCCATGCCCTCTTCACTGTCCCCGGGCATCAAGGTGCCCTCAACGGGGATGATGGCGATCAGCGGCAGGTTCTCCTCTCTCAGCGAGCGACTCATCTTGACGTCCTCGACATAGCGATCGAGTGAGACAACCTCGGCGTAACCGTCTTCATCGGTCACCCCGACCCATTCAGCCAATGCGTCTTCCATCTGGGCATGGTCGGCGAGCACATCGACCCACCCCGCGGCCAGCATGGTTTCCGCCAGATCGTTATCTGATGCTGCGAGCTGGGCCGGGAAAGATGCGATGAACTGATCCATTGTCCCCGCCGGTAACTCCCTTCCAGATTCAGCCATCTCGGTATAGGTGTCCCAGAGCCCTTCGAGCCAGAGGGAGACCACCTCCCGTTCACCGTCGGACATGTCGTCGCGCAGGTAGGGCTCGACCGCCGACTTGTTCTCTCCGGCGCGAAAGACATGCATGGTGACCCGGGTTTTCTCAAGGAATGACCGCAAATAGGAGCGATACACCGAGAATCCTTCTAGGAACATACCGCCCTCAGGGTGAAGCAAGATCTGATCTGCCTGCGAGGCCAGCAAATAATGAGCCTGCGAGTAAAAATCACCCGCGGCGATCACTGGCTTACCCGATTCCCTGAAGACTTCGATCGCACTGCTGATTTCCAGCGTCTGGCTGGTGGAGGGTCCGGCGAGATTTTCCAAATCAAACACCAAGGCGGTAATCCGCTCGTCGGTCGCCGCCCAGCGGATTGATCGCACTACATCATTTAACAGCGCTGGCTGGTCGTAGTCCTGATTGAGAAACGCAGACAGCGCGTCGACAGGGGGCGAGTCCTCGACCAAAGGCCCCGAGGGGGCGATCAGCAGAGCCGCACGTTCGGGCAGCGGTTCGGGCGTTGATTCACTCAACGTGGTGCTAAAAGCAATCACAAAGATGGCAACAAACAGCAGCGGCACCAAAACGGATATCGCGCGGCTGATGCCGCTCAATACACGCCATATTCCTTTCAACAATCGCAACATCTCAGCGACCTCTCCTTGTCTGGCCTTAGTCGGCCCTGACTGCACTCAGGCAGTTTCTCAAATGGTGTGTGAATACCTCAGACAATCAAGGGGGCTGAAAGTGCCGGACCCTCTAGTGCCAAGACGTCCTCTGCGTCACACGGCGCCGCGCAATTCGCGACCCCGGTAGCGTATGTAAAGCATGCACGCAGTGAAGTTGATCACCACCAGCGCGAGACCCGTGATCGACAGGACATCCGACTGATAGGCGAAAGCCGCCTCAACTGCGGAGATAAAATAAAACAGCAGCACCAGCTCAAACCAAATGAACAGGCGCATACTGTCAGTAAACGTCGCCCACAAGAAAAGCAGTAGGGGCGCGCCACGCAACCCTATGAGCACCCAGGTGCCGGAAAACCGTTCTACGTCGGCCGCCTGTTGCGCCATAAAACCCAGCCATGTGAGCCACATCAGGCTCCACAAGGTGCGGGTGAGCCGCCCCCGCGGCGTCGATCGCGTCGTCATCATCTCTCTACTGCGACCCCAAAGCGCGCATCGCCCACTCGGCCACGCGTTTACCCAGCGCCCGACAAATAGCCGACTCCTGATCATCCAGTGGCCGATCTCCGGCTTCGGTGGACCAATGGCTGGCGCCATAGGGCGTCCCGCCTGCCTCGGTGGCCCGCAACTCCGGTACCGAGTACGGCACCCCCACCATGACCATGCCGTGGTGAATCAGCGGCAGCATCATGCTCATGAGTGTTGTTTCCTGGCCGCCATGGAGAGAGCTCGTTGACGTAAATACCCCGGCGGGTCGGTCAATCAGCGCACCCTGAAGCCACAAGGCGCTGCTTTCATCGAGAAACTGCTTCATCGGAGCGGCCATGTTGCCAAATCGTGTTGGACTGCCCATCACCAAACCCGCGCAGCCTCTCAGGTCGTCCTGCGTCGCATGCAAGACCCCGTCGTCTGATGCGGTGTCCGCTGAGGCTAGCGACGGCACGGTCCTCATGCGTGCCTCAATACCCGACACACACTCGACCCCTCGTGCCACCTGTCTGGCCATCGCAGCCGTGGCGCCTTCACGACTGTAGTACAACACTAAAATATAAGGCTCGCCGGTCACGATCGGCCGATCCTCATACTGTGCTCGCAAATATTGATGGCCGCTCGACGGCGACGCTGGGCGCAGGGTAATGTGGGATAATCCATCAGCACCGCTCACATGGTCGGCCGGTAATGGTAACGCATCCCACACTGCAAAACGCGAGCCTCCGCTTGCGCTATCTCCTTAACCGATTCGTCGAGGACCGGCTCAACGCCAGTGCAGCGGCGCTCACTTTTGTCAGCCTGTTCGCACTGGTGCCGCTGCTGACGGTCACGCTGTCGATTGCGTCGGCGCTCCCGGCCGCCGGCAACATCGAAGATAAATTGAACGAGTTCCTGTTGCAGTTCCTTCTGCCAGAGAGCTCCACACAGGTGGTTCAGTACCTGTCGACCTTTATTTCCCAGGCGCGCTCACTGACGGCGTTTGGCGTCATCATTTTGCTGGTGTCGGCGATTTTGATGCTGCGAAATGTCGAGAAAGCCCTCAACGACATCTGGCGCAATCGCGCCAACCGGAAGCCACTGGCAAGTTTCCTCCTGTATTGGGCTGTGCTGAGCCTCGGACCGGCTGCGATCGGATTCGGGCTGGGCATTCGCGCCTACCTGTTTGCGGCAACCAATGACTGGGGTGGCTTGCATCTCTTTGGGCTGGGCTCTCTGCTGATCAGTCTGCTGCCCTTCGTAATCAGTGCGATTGGCCTGACCTGCCTGTATGCCGTGGTACCCAACTGTCAGGTCCCTTTGCGTCATGCCCTGATCGGCGGTGTCTTCGCGGCAATCACCTTCACCATTGCCAGAATGCTTTTCACTGCCATCATGGCTAAATCCAGCTACACCCTTGTTTACGGCGCTTTCGCCGCGGTGCCCTTGTTCCTGCTCTGGATCTATGTGACCTGGATCATCGTCTTGATTGGGGCAGTTTTGGCCCACAGCCTCTCCGCCTACCAGACCGAAGAACAAGCGCAGACCCCCACCCTGATGAAGGCACTGGATATTCTCTTTCTGTTCTGGCGCGCCCAAAAGGAAGGTCGGGGCATCGCTGAACTGGAAATACTTCGCGCCAACGATGTGCTGCGAGGTGGTATCGATGCCGACAGCTGGCGCAGCATTCGCGACACATTTATCAGCGCGCAACTGCTCAAACGGCTGGACAGAGGGCACTATCTACTCAGCCGGGACCTCCACGATTTCACGCTAGCTGAGCTCGCTGAGTTACTCAGAGCCGAGCCCAGCTATCTGCTGGCCGAGCAGGCCATGCCCTGGCAAAAAACGGCCGCTGCGCTGCTACAGAATAATGTCGATCAGGAGTCGTCACGGTTGGCGACCCCCCTTGCGGAGCTCTTTGCCACCGAGCAAACCTCATTGGTATGAAGCCGCTCACCCTGATCGTGTTCACGGCATTGTGGCTGCAGGGCTGCACGCAACCGGCCGATGAGTTGCCCGGAGCCGGTCAGTGGCGGGTGATCAACTACTGGGCCATCTGGTGCGCTCCCTGCCGGGAAGAAATACCCGAGCTGAATGCCCTCGATGACCGTACCGACCTGATGGTCTTTGCCGTGAACTACGATGGTCAAAACGGTGAAGCGCTGCAGTCGCAGGCCGCTGAAATGGGGATCACCTTCACCTTGCTTGAGCAAGACCCGGCCGCCGCCCTTGGCGTTGAGCGACCGCGCGTGCTACCGACGACGCTGCTGGTCAACCCGCAGGGCGCGGTGACAGATACGCTTGTGGGCCCTCAAACGCAAGAAAGCCTGATGGCCGTATGGCGAGGGCGCTCAGAACGGTAGCGAGCCCTAGTTGTCGCCGCGAAACGCAGGCAAAAAAAAGCCGGCTGAATATCAGCCGGCAATGAAGGAGCCACTCAAAACGGGGAGGATCTCAATAGTCGGACCCTCGCTGCTCAGATGTTTCCCTTGCGGTGCACCCGCGAACATCGCCATCTCAACAACTACCTCTGTGACAGGGGTTTGAGCGGAAAGTTCCAAAAAAAAACGTTTTTTTAGGGTGCTCGCCAGCAGGCCGAGCTCATCTGCCCATCGCCAGAGCTGACAAACAGCTCCAGCTCCACGAGATCGCCCAACTCTGCCTCTTCCATCAGCCGCTTCAGCAAGTAATGGGCCAGCGCTTCTACGGTGACATTAGTGATGGGCAAAAGCAGCGTCTCGTCAGTTGGGAAGCGCAGCGTCTTTTCGTTGAAAGTCGCCAGATATTCGCCCTCCGCCTCTGCCACCTTTAGCCAACGCGACTGACTCGGCAGCAACATGTACTCATCGTGGTCGTCGCAAAGTCGCTGCAGCGCCCGCTTGTACACGTTGTAGTCGGCCGAAAAACCGTTGTCTCCCATCGCCGCCACAATACGTGCCGACACGCCATAGTTGTGCCCATGCAAGCGCTCCCGGTCGGTCTCGGAGAAAATGGTGAAATGGGCCGCAGAAAACTTGTGCGCCTGTTTGTCAATGTGCAGTGTCGCCAGCTGGCTCATGGGAGATCCCTTACCGTTTGCCGTTATGGTGTGTGATGCGCCCATTTTCGGCAAGTCCGCGGGCGCGGCCGCCCAACTGGCGCAGCGCAGCGAGTCCGTGACCCTAAGCTTTGCCTGCAGTACCCTGTCGCCCTCTGAAATGTCTCAGGAGTCCTTATGGGCCCGATCGCGATACTGACCGGTGCGAGCTCCGGTATTGGCGCAGCAGCGGCGGAGCAATTTGTTGAGTGCGGATTTACCGTCATCAATATTTCCCGCCGTGACTGCCCCGTGCCCGGTGTCGAGACACTGGCCACTGACTTGGCTGACGAGCAGTCCGCGGCCCGAACTTGCACAGCACTCGCAGCCAAAGTGTCGGACGCCGGCGGCGCGCCAGTGTGTTTGGTCCACAATGCATCGTTGATGCTAAAGGATCAATGCGACACCACCGAGGACGCCGACTTGTCTCGGGTCCTGTCCGTGAACGTGGTGGGCATCAACTCACTGAATCGCACTTTGCTACCGCTGATGCCAGCCGGTTCCAGTGTGCTCTATGTGGGCTCGACGCTATCTGAGAAGGCCGTGGCTGGCGCGTTCAGTTACATCGTCAGCAAACACGCCCAGCTGGGCATGATGCGGGCAACCTGTCAGGACCTGATGGGCAGAGGCATTCACACTGCGCTCATCTGCCCCGGCTTCACCGATACCAGCATGCTGCGCCAGCACCTCGGCAACGATGACACCGTGCTCGACGGCCTGGGGAAGATGAACAGCTTCGGCAGACTCGTCGCGCCCAATGAAATTGCAGACCTCATCCTATGGGCTCACCACCACCCCGTGATTAACGGTTCGGTCATGCATGGCAATCTGGGGCAGGTGGAGCACTGACGTGACCGCCAGCACCGCTTTCATCACCGAGCGCCGTGAGCGCACATTTTTAGTTCTGGCGGGTATCTTTCTCTCGGCCATGACGCTGCTCAACGTGGTGGGCATCACCCGCTTTATCCAATTTGGCCCGCTGGCGCTCGCGGTCGGGGTGCTCCCCTACCCGCTCACTTTTCTCTGCACTGACTTAATCAGCGAACTCTATGGCAAGGCCCGCGCGAATTTTCTGGTCAGCGTGGGTCTGGGTATTAACCTCCTCATTTTGGGTGTGCTGACGCTGGGTGCTGTGGCGCCCTCAGTGCCTGAAGCAGTGATGCCTCCCTGGCAGGTGCTGCAGCTAGCCGCCCCGGTCACGCTCCCGAATGGCACCGTGGTGGAGTCTGAAATCGGGCTCTTTCAGCTGATTTACGCCACCACATCAGGCGCCGTTTTTGCCTCAATGCTGGCTTACATCGCCGCACAATACTGTGACGTGCAGCTCTACCACTTCTGGAAGCGGCTCACGCGGGGCAAACACCTGTGGCTCAGAAATAACTTCAGCACGCTCTTAAGCCAACTGGTGGATTCCATCATGGTGGTGACCGTAACCTTCGGTGCGGCCTTTTTGGCGGGCGATATTGCGGCGGCCGCCCTGCTCACCCTGGTCGGCAGCAACTACGCGTTCAAGGCTCTGTGCGCATTAATCGATACGGTGCCGCTGTATCTATTGGTGCACTGGTTACGGGGCTATCTGGAGCTGGAGCCTGGCGAGTACGCTACCCCTCAGCCTGACGAAGCAATCCCGACTCCCTGACAAACGGGATGGTCACGGCGCGACGCTGCGCCAGACTGAGCTGATCGAGCTGATTGATAAAGCTCACGACAGCTCGCGGATGCCTTGGCAGTCTCAGCGAGCAATAGCGGGCGACGTCATCCGAGAGCTCGATACCCGCCTCCACACCGCGCAGCGCGAGCAGCTCGGCAATTTGATCCTCGGTAAAACGCGGCATCTGAAAAACGGGCAGGCTGCTCAATCGAGAGCGGAGATCGGGCAGTGCCTGAAGCAGTTGCTGAGGAGCCTTCTCCGCCGTCACCAGAAGCTGTGCACCCGTCTCCCGTGACGCGTTAAACAAGGCGAACAGTGCCTCCTGCCAGCCAGACCGAGACTCCACGCAATCAATGTCGTCGATCGCAATGAGACGTGCGATCTCGACGTCCGCCAGCACCTGTTCCGGCGCAAAGTCGACCAGATCCCGGAGCGGAATATAGCGAGCATCCAGCCCCTCTGCACCGCAGCAGGCCTGCAGGATATGGCTCTTGCCCATCCCTTCACCGCCCCATACATAGGCGCTGTGCTCGGATACCTGACCTATCAGCAATTGCTCAAGGGCCGCCGTCTCGGGGCGGCTGAGCCAGTTATCCCAGGTTGCGAGATCTTCGCTGCGCATCAGTAGCGGGATTTGTCCGGGTTCTTGTGTCATCAGTCGTTCGATTTTACCGGGCTACACTCAGGGCACTTGCCAGGCGAGCACCAACCCTTCATCGCTATCCGGATCGCTGCTCACCCAGTTTAAATCGGTTCGCGAGGCCATCAGCCTGATCAAGGTCTCGGCATCGCCGACACCCTGCAGTTCAAGCGTTAAGGTGTCTCCCTGCACCGCCACAGGACGAACATGATTCAGGGTTTGAATTCCGTTCATGGCGGCCGTGACCGCCCGGTAGTCGTCCCGGGTCACTACATTGTGCACGCGAATCCGCAACGCCTGCGTCGCATTGTCTGTGGTCAGTGCCACAGCATACTGCCGGCGCATTTCCGCCATAGCCAGCGTTACGCCAGGGTCTATTAATGCTTCCAACGAGCCCGCCTGCACGGATACCGCTCTCTCTACTGAAACATCGCGATACACCCACTCACCGATATAGCGCCCGTCACTGAGACGAATCAATCGCCCCAGCAGCAGATGGGTCATACCATAGCGCTGCGATGCTTCAACAATGGGTCCAAAGTCGCGCCGCCACAGCCCATCCGGAGACACCAGCACCGCATCGGAGAGGTCGTATAACGGGCGTCTCAGCTTGACGCCCAGACCATCAAAGGTCTCGCTGAGGCGCTCCCAGAGAGGCTGTTCCGCCGCAGTGTTGCCAAAACGACGACCCGCGGGATCATCGATCACCAGCCAAAGTAAAATGGGTGGGCGAGCCTCTGCCCAGAAGGTGCCGTTCGCGGCTTTGATCAAGTTTTCAACAACCGCCTGGTCGATTTGCGCGACAAATCGCGTCATCCCCCCAACC
>JAAEZV010000448.1 GCA_018222695.1 Gammaproteobacteria bacterium | reverse complement strand
GCCACTCACAATGTCATCGATATAGGTGAAGTCCCGCTCGAGCTGGCCTTCGTTGAACACCTGAATCGGTGTGCCTTCGACGATGGCCTTGGTGAAGCCAAAATAGGCCATGTCAGGCCGCCCGGCAGGGCCGTACACGGTAAAAAACCGTAGCCCGGTTGCCGGCAGGCCATGGAGGTGGGCGTAGGTATGGGCCACCATCTCGTTGGACTTTTTGGTCGCCGCATACAGGCTGACCGGCGTGTCGGTGGGGTCACTCTCGGAGAACCATTCTCTGTCGCTGTTGCCATAGACCGAGCTGGAAGAGGCGAACACGAAATGCGCGGGAGGCTTTTCCCGACACGCTTCAATAAGGTGCTGGAAGCCCACAATATTGCTTTGGATATAGGCACTCGGGTTCTCTAGCGAGTACCGAACCCCCGCTTGCGCCGCGAGATGGATCACGCAGTCAAAATTCTGCTGGGCAAAGAGCGAGTCAACAATCTGGCTGTCTGCCATATCTCCCTGCACAAAGGAAAATCCGGAGTGGTCGATTAGCGGGTTCAGTCGATACTGCTTGAGATCGACGTCGTAGTAGTCATTGAGGCTATCAACACCTACGACATCACAGTCCGCATCGAGCAGTGCCTGCGCAACATTGGCACCAATAAAGCCTGCGGCGCCGGTCACCAGATACCGGTTCATGTGGAGAGACCTGTCTTCATGCGCGCATTAAACCATGAGCGCACCGGGACAAAATGGTGAAAATGAGAGGCGCTGCCCGTCACTGCAATGGGTTCAGGTATCACGTCGCATTTGGGACCAGGGGGTATTGAGCCGGGCAGGGCTTTTCCTTAACATCCGCGGCCCGTGCCGGTGTAGCTCAGTTGGTAGAGCAGCGCATTCGTAATGCGAAGGTCGTAGGTTCGACTCCTATCTCCGGCACCACTATTACACCTATATATACTTATAATTCAATTACTTATGGGTATATATCAGAGAATACTCCCCAACTCACTCCCCAAAATTAAAGTTCAAGAACCTCGATTGGGGAGCGACAATCCCATCAGCATCAACTGCATCACCTGACCTCTGATTGAATCGCCAGAGATTGATAGGCGGGGGGGAGGGGGTCGGGCCTGTTCATTCGCGGGAGGTGCCACTCCCGCTTACTAGAGATGAAATTGGGGCTTTGGTGTGGCGATTACGCCAGCGCAGGTTGCTTAACGGAAAGCCGGATAAAGTGTTGTTCCATCACTAGTCCAGCTGGGCGCGGCGAGACCCGTATCAACAATTGGTGCTACTTCTGTTTCATACTCGCCGTTGTCGCAACTCGGACCCGCGGCGTACAAGTATTTTATAGACTTCCTTGTAATGGTTAGCGCCTCCCCGTTGGTTTTCCACGTACCCCCATCAGCCCAAATCATGTCAGGATTTTTGTCTACATATTCAGTGCCTGCGCAGTCAGCCTCAGTGTAATAAAGCGTGCCAACTGCGGGGTTATAAACGTTGCCACTCACTATCCCGACGCGGGTATCGTCGCCATTGAGACGCCACCAGATGTGAGTGTCTTCTCGGCCAGTAATGACGTTTCCGTTGGAGTCCACCCAAACAGGGCGACCGATGACCGCCACGTTATCGGCATCAGGTTCGCTACTGGCAGCCCCGTTTTTTAAGGCGGCGAAGTTCTCATTAAAGCGTTTCGCGTCAATCGTTTGGCCGTCCTCAAACACATGGAGGTTCTGCGCGCCGACCTGCGCACTCAACACAAGAAACGTTACAGCCAGTAATCGAATCATCTCAACTCTCCTTAGAACGCATCAGATAGGCCACAACCCACAGTGCGACTGCGAGGGTGATCGTTGCCCACAAAGGCATGAAGGGAACGGGTAAGGCAGGCTCAGCTATACCAAACTGGGC
>JAAEZV010000023.1 GCA_018222695.1 Gammaproteobacteria bacterium | reverse complement strand
CTGTTACGTCGAGCGACGCATGAATCCGCTTAATCTTTATTTGCAGGAAGCCTCGGACGACGAAGTGAACGAGGTCATGAACGACTATGGCAACGCTATCAAACAACTGGCGGCGGCGAATATCTTCCCGGGCGATATGCTGCTGAAGAACTTTGGCGTGACCCGTCACGGACGGGTGGTGTTTTACGACTACGACGAAATCGAGCCGCTGCTCGACTGCAACTTCCGGCGTATACCGCCGCCTCGGGATGAGATGGACGAGATGTCAGACAAGCCCTGGTATTCGGTGGGCCCCAAGGATATTTTTCCCGAGGAATTCCGACTCTTCTTCTCCGGGAATGCCCGGGCACGCGCCGCGTTCGATGCACAGCATGCAGACCTTTACGACGCGGACTACTGGATCGGACAGCAGGACCAGCTTCGCGACGGCGTCGTTGAGGATTTTTATCCCTATCCACGGCGAGTACGGTTCTCGCAAAGACAACAGGTGGCGTAATCATGGCCTCTCTTTATCTCATCCGGCATGGTCAGGCGTCTTTCGGCAGCGCCAATTACGATCAGCTTTCGCCGCTGGGGCAGCGTCAGGCAGACGTATCGGGTCGCTTTTTTGCCGACATCGGACTCCACTTCGGTCAAGCGGTCAGCGGCGATTTGTCGCGGCAGCAGGAGACCGGCCAGCGCGTGCTGGCCAGTCAACCGGAATCGGCATCACTCCGGATCGATCCGCGTTTGAATGAGGTTGATAACGAGGGCCAGATAGCGGCCTTGCTGCCGATATTGTGTGAACAGGACGCGGACTTTGCCGAGCGTGTAAAAGCGGGCCGCAGCGACAGTAAACAGTATCAGAAAGTGATTCAGGCGGTATTCAATGCTTGGGTGTCCCCCGACTGCCCAGAACTAGCCAACACAGCATCCTGGCCGGATTACCTCGCTGGTGTTCGGGGCGCATTGGAGGAGGCGATGGAGCAGGCTGAGGCGGGTAGCGACACCGCTATCTTTACCTCGGGCGGCACGATTGCCACGGCGGTCAGCTGGGTACTCGGTGTGCCCCACGACCGGATTTACGGATTCTATGAGCCGGTCTTCAATTGTTCGATCACGCGACTGATTTTTTCACGCGGCAGAGTTTCTCTGTCGAATTTCAACGACACCGCGCACCTTCAGTTGCTGAGTCAGCAGTTGGGGGAGGCGCTGGTGACCTATCGCTGAGGTTTGCGGGTGACCGATATCTGGCTGGTGCGTCACGGCGAGGCGGCCGCCGCTTTTGATCAAAATACCGACCCGCCCTTGTCTGACCTAGGCCACGAGCAGGCCACGAGGTCTGCTGAATGGCTGTCGCAATGTGTGCCTGACGGTGCGAATCTGCTGACTAGCCCCAAGCTCCGTGCCATACAGACCGGCGAGCCCTTTGCGGGGTTGCGCGAGAGAGTCTTGGATATCGATCGCCGCTTCATAGAGTTGCCTTCACCGGGGAAGCTGAGCGAGCGCAAAGAGTGGATTCAGCGGGTGCTAAAGGGCCGATGGAGTGAGTTGCCCGAATCGGTTCATGACTGGCAGCGCGATATCGTTGAGGCCATTCAGGGACTGCAATCACCGACCGTGATCTTCTCGCATTTTTTGGTGATCAATACCGTGGCCGCGCACATGAGCGGAGAGGATGACGTACTCCAATGTTTACCTGCCAATGGGTCAGTGCACCATCTGCGCGTGGACGGAGACCGCTGGCATTGGATTGAGCGGGGCGAGATGCTCCAGACTGTGGTGAACTAGCGGCGCTTGACTCGCATCAACGATTCTTGAGCGGTCGACGCCAGCAGGGTGCCATCCTGCGACCACAAAAATCCACGACTGAACCCTCTGCCGCCACCCGCTCTCGGGCTGTCGCAGTCGTAGAGTACCCAGTCGTCCATTCTGCCCGGGTGATGGAACCAGATGGCATGGTCCAGACTGGCGGCCATGAAATGCTTGATCGGGTTGCTGAACGGGTGCGGGTAAAAAACCGTGCTGAGTAGCGAGTAGTCGGAGATCATCACCAGCGCCGCCTGATGCGTTGCGCGGTCGTCGGGCAGGGGACCCACGGCGCGGAACCAGGATCGCCCAAGCGGTGGCTGCTCCTCGGCGAGGTACTCGGTCACTCGCTGTCGCTCGATCTGGTACAGATCGATCAGATTGGGGTCGCCGGGCTTGGTGGTAAACCCCCGAAAGCCCGATAGATCGTCCGCCTCGGAGCGGGGTGCCGGGACCTCTGGCATGGTGAAGCAGTGACTGACGCCTTCTTCTTCGCAGTGGTAACTGATCGAGGTATTGAAAATGGCCTCGCCCTTTTGTCGGGCCACTACGCGGCGGGTTGAGAAGGATCGCCCGTCCCGGATTGGATCGACTTCAAAATCGATCGGTATGGACGGATCCCCGGCACGGAGGAAGTAAGCATGGAGGCTGTGGGCGTTGAGTTCGGATTCCACTGTCTGGTTGGCGGCCATCAGACACTGGGCGACGACTTGCCCCCCGAAGATCCTTTGCTGTGGCATGAGGCTATCGCCGATAAAGGCGAAGGCGTCGGTTTGGCGCGGCGCAATGTGCTCAAGCACTTCGGTAAAGCAGGTCACGGGAAATCCTTACTGCAGATGTGTGGGCGAGGCCAGCCCCGAAAAAAATACGGAGAAGTATTCGCCTGCACTGTGGTTGATGTCATCGATAGGCTGCCAGGCGTCCAGATCCATGGCGGCGTTCAGCGCACCCGTCAGCAGTTGGATTACGATTCCCGGGGGAATCTCCCGAAACTGACGCGTCTCTGCGGCCTGCGCCACGTAGTTTTCCAGGGTGGTGTGAACACAAGCTAGTCGTGCGAGCAGGCGCTGACGTACCTCGGGTGGCAGGGCAGTGATGGCGTTGAAGTGCACCAGTGGGCCCTGATCAGAATTTTGTAGCGCAAAGATATGCCGGCAGGCTGCCTCGAGCTTCGCCGCAGCCGGTGCTTCGAGTTGCTCGATGCGTGCGACGACCTGCTCCAACTGATCCAGCGTGTAATCAAAACACTGCGTCAGCAGCGCCTCTTTATTGGCAAAGTGATAATAGAAAGCCCCTTTGGAGACCTGCAATTGCTCGGCGATTTCATCTAGGGACGTCCCGCTAAAGCCTTTTTGGTTAAAGCAGCGGGTGCCGGCTTTCAAAAACGCTTCCTGCTTAAGCCTGTTCTGTGCTTCGCGATCAAAGGCCTCATCCTCAGGAGAGAACGGCGGTATCGTTGCCGCCTCGCCGCCCGCCGCCCGCTCGGACGATGACAGGAGCCCGTGGGTGAGCAGGTCGCGTAATACATTCACCACACTTCGCGCCTGCTCGCGGGGCATTTCATAGAGCCAATAGAACGACCAGTCGAGTGCACCCACGATGGCGCGGATGGTAATCACAGGGTTGCAGGGCCGGATCTGACCTGCCTCGATACCCCGGTTCAGCAGATCAATCAGTCGTCTCAGCAGGCGGCGATATTCCTCCTCCAGTACCTCGCGATGCTCCGCCTTCAGTGAGGCCACCTCCAGAGGTGCGGCATAAAAATCGCCCTCTCCGTCGAGGGAGCGCAAGGTGGTATTGATCTGGCTCTCCAGAAACGCCATCAAGCATTCGGTGGCGCCCTCATGAGTCGCCTCGGCCCGGTCAAGTTGGTCATGGGCTTGTCGCATGTTGGCGTCGTAGCACTGGTAGATCAGATCTTCCTTGGTCGCCACATAGTAATAGAGGCTGGTTTTGGTGAGCCCCAATCTGCTGGCCACATCGGCCAAGGTGGTGGAGCGCGCCCCCTTGGTATTGAACAGCTTCGCTGCACAGGACAGCACAGCGGCGCGTTTGGTCTCGCGCTGCAGGCCACGACTGAAAGGGGAGCGGTTAGCTGGGGTTGAGGTGTCCAAAATATCCTTGAGTAACGCAGGCCCCGGACGAGCCATTCTCAAAATTCGATAATTTGAACTTTAAGTATTTTTACTGACCCTGTCCATGGAAATCATTCGCGGTTCGCCGAAAAAGTGGCCAAAAATGGGCTTTCTACAAGGTCTGAACGTGGGCGGATCGCTGTCGTTTCTCTGGGCCTTATCGATGGTCTATGCCACACTTCGCAACCCGATTTTGCCCCTATGAGGCGGTTTCGTGACCGACACGATTTCTTTTTCAGAAGAGCGGGGCATTGCCACGCTGACCTTCGCTAACCCTTCGCGCCGCAATGCCCTGGGGGCGACGGAACTTGACGCTATCGAACGCGCCTTGGGCGCATTATCCGCGGAGACGAGGGTGTTGGTCGTGACGTCATCGGACGATCGTATTTTCTGTGCCGGTGCGGATCTGACGCAGATTCTTGATGGCGCTCTGAACGGCGATCGGTTCCAGTCAGTCACTAATCAGATTGCCGCGCTGCCCATCCCGACCATCGCGGTGCTCACGGGGAATGTATTTGGTGGTGGCGCAGAGCTGGCACTGAGCTGTGACTTTCGACTCGCCCGAGAAGGCATCGTATTGCGCATTCCTGCGGCCGCGATCGGGCTCTGCTACCCGGTCGAGGGGATCGAGCGCCTGACCCGACGGCTTGGGCCCACGCTGACCCGGCGGGTGTTGGTGGCCGCTGAAACGTTTACGGCAGAGGAAATGCTGCCCCTCAAGATGGTCGATGCGGTCCACCCCGGGGACACGTTGAGAGAGGCCGCTGGCGACTATGCCAAGTCACTACTCGCGCTGGCGCCGATGGCCGTGGCCAGTATGCTCGATATCATTCGCCAGTTGGAGGCAGGTAACTTGGATCGAGATCACGCCCGCACCTTGGCTGAGGCTTGCAGCGATTCGGAAGACGTGCAGGAGGGCATTACGGCTCAGCGGGAGAAGCGCGCGCCGCGCTTCAAAAATCAGTGATCCAGATGCCATTACGGCGACTATGCTAGGGTTGAAGCAGATTTAGGCGTTCCGATTTTTTTATGTCCATAGCCCAGGAAAAACTCGAGCAGATCCGCGCTCAGGTCCAGTCGCACCTCGATGGCCGACAGACGGCCGAGCTGACAGCGGCGAGAAAGGCCGCGCTCGAGTCTACGATTCGCGGACATTTAAAGGCCCACAATGCGGTAATTGTGGCGCACTACTACACCGCGCCCGAAATTCAGGCGCTGGCTGAGGAAACGGGTGGCTGTGTGTCGGACTCCCTCGAAATGGCGCGTTTTGGCAGAGATCATCCGGCGGAGACCCTGATCGTCGCCGGTGTCAGATTCATGGGCGAGACCGCCAAGATTCTGACTCCGGGTAAGCGGGTGCTCATGCCCACTCTGGAGGCGACCTGTTCCCTTGACGAGGGTTGTCCAATCGATGAGTTTTCCGCGTTCTGCGACGCGCACCCCGACCGCGAGGTGGTGGTCTACGCCAACACCTCAGCGGCAGTCAAAGCCCGGGCCGATTGGGTGGTGACGTCGAGCATTGCGCTGGATGTCGCCGAGCATCTTGCAGAGCAGGACAAAGCGATCATCTGGGCACCGGATCGCCATCTCGGGGATTACGTGCAGCGCGAGTCTGGGGCTGATGTGTTGTTGTGGGATGGCGCCTGTATCGTGCACGAGGAATTCAAAGCCCGCGGTATCCGCGATCTCAAGCAGGTCCATCCGGAGGCTGCGGTATTGGTGCACCCCGAATCTCCGGCCGCCGTAATCGAGTTGGCTGATCACGTGGGGTCGACCACGCAGATTATCCGCGCCGCCTGTGAGATGCCGCACCAGACGTTCATTGTGGCGACTGATCAGGGGATCTTTTACAAGCTACAGCAAGCGGCTCCCGACAAGACCTTTATTATCGCTCCCACGGCCGGGCAGGGGGCTACCTGTCGTAGCTGCGCCAATTGCCCCTGGATGGCGATGAACGATCTGGAAGCGATGGCCGCGGTATTCGACCGTGGCGATAACGAAATTGAAGTGCCGGAGGCCTTGGCGGCGCAGGCCATGAAGCCCCTCGAGCGCATGCTGGCCTTCGCCGAGAGCCTCAAGCCATAGCGCTCACGCCAAGCCTCAGCCCGTATCCATTTCGGCGCGCATGTCCTGAATGTCTCTGAGTCGTTCATTGATCAGCGATGAGGTGGTGAAGTCGTTGCCGACCAGATTTGAGGCATAGCTAAGCTGTCGCTCGGCAGCATCCAGCGCGTTGACCAAAATGAAGTACTCGGCCCGTGAGCGGTGCAGGCCCACGATATTGCCAGCCAATCCCTGAACCTCCGCCAGCAAGTACCAGAGTCCCGGGTCGTTGCTCACCCGGCGGGACTGCTCGATGAGCACTGCCTCGGCCAGATGAGGGGAGCCAGCTTGGTGCAGCGCGTTGGCGTAGGACATGGTGAGCGGGTGATTGCCGGGTGAGAGGTCAAGGCGTCGTTCCAGCGTCGCGACTGCCCGGCTCGTATTACCCCTAGCCAGATCAATATCGGCATCCGCAATCACGTACTCGATGCGATCACTGTTGCCCGACCAGATACTGTCTAGCGCCAGTGCCGCCTCATCGGCGCGCCCCGCAGCCGTCAGCGCCAGCACCAGACCATAGGTGGTGGCCTCCTTGGACAGCGACTCCCCCTCCACCTCCGAGCGGAAGTTCGCCACCGCTTCCTCAGGGGTTTGCGCGGCCTGAACGGCGACCCGGGCGCGCATCAGCTGGTAGTCGAGGCTGACCGCGCGAATGCGTTTCGGATACTGCATTGCGCGAGCCCGGGTGTCGGAAATACGTTTTTCAGAGAGGGGGTGGGTGCGGAGAAATTCGGGGATGCGGTCGCCCTGACTGTAGCGGGTGGCGGCATACATACGCTCGAACATCTGCGGCGCCGCATAGGGGTCCATGCCTGCGTTGTACAACGTGCGCAGTCCCACCCGGTCCGCTTCCGCTTCATTGGCGCGGCTGTAACGCAGTTGCGCATCCTGTGCGAGCCCCTGCGCGGTCGTCATGGCTGCGAGACCTGCGTCGGTGCCGACGGTGGCGGCCAGTAGCACTCCGGCCAACAGTCCCGCCAATTGCATCGGGCCCTGCTCCTGCGCGAGTTCCATACGACGGGAGAAGTGACGTTGGCTGAGGTGCGCGATTTCGTGCGCCATGACCGTTGCGAACTCGTCCTCGGTTTCAGCGTACTGGAACAAGCCGCTGTGCACACCGATCACGCCGCCCGGTACCGCGAAGGCGTTGATCGTCGGGTTGTCGACGATCACCAGCTCAATGCGGCGGTCCTGAAGTTCACTGTGCTGCACCAGCTCGAAAACCAGATTTTCCAAATAGCTGTGCATCAGCGGATCGTTGAGCAGGGGTGCCTGCCCCCGGAAGCTCCGCAGCCACATGCGACCTAATTGATATTCGTAGTCTGCAGAGAACAAACTGGTACTGGATTCGCCCAGGTTGGGGATCTTGAGATCCTCGGTCACGGCCCGGCTACCCGGAGACAGCAGTACGCCGCAGATCAGGAGTAGGCAGATCAGGCTGGAAAAGACCCGGTGCAACGGGGTGGGTAGGCGGCGGTGCATGGCCGCACTCTAGCTTACTTGGGCTGTCGCCGGGAGCTTGAAGCGAGTGTGAAAATTCATGCCGGAACCCCCCCTGAAGCAATAAGCGATATACTCCCCGCCCCCTGACGATCGGGTCCCTGTCCATGTCCAATCACACCCCACCCGCCGAGTCGGTCGACGCGCGGGGGGAGCGATGCCCCATGCCGCTGCTGATGGCCAAGCGTGCGCTCAGTGCACTGCCTTCCGGCGCGGTATTGGAGGTGTTGTCGACCGATGCGGGCTCGGAGCGGGACTTTGAGAGTTTTGCGCGTTTGGCGGGTCATGTCGTGGAGTGTGAGCGGTTGGCCGATGACGTGCTGAAGCTGACTATCACCAAGGCCTGAATCAAGGAGTCGCAGCGTGAAAGAAGTACTGACGAGGTGGTACCAGCGTTATCTGAGCGAGGAAGAGGCCGTTATTCTGCTCGTGATGTTGACGGTGGCCTTTGCTGTCATGCTGTTTTTCGGCGACATTCTCGCGCCGGTGCTGGTTGCGGTCATTCTGGCTTACTTGATGCAAGGCGTTGCCAATGTCCTGAGACAGCGGGGCTTGCCCGGAGAGCTGAGTGTCGCGTTTTCCACCTTACTGTTTCTTGGTGGTTTTTTTGCCGTGCTGTTCGGCCTGGCGCCGCTAGTCTGGCGACAGCTCGTGGCGCTGGTGCGCGAAGCCCCGGCGATTATCGAGGCATGGCGCAAGGTGCTGGTAACGCTCCCGGAGGAGTACCCGGTCTTTTTTACCCAGCAGCAGGTCAACGAGCTTACGGCGGCTATTCAGGCCGAAATGGCTTCGGTGGGACAGATACTGGTGACCAAGGGTCTGAGCTCGATTCCGAGTGTGCTGGCGGCCATCGTTTACCTGATTCTGATTCCTTTAATGGTGTTTTTCTTTCTCAAGGACCGCGAGCAGCTGACCGGCTGGTTTGCCAGTTTCTTGCCCGCCAAGAGGCCGCTGCTCGAGCGGATCTGGTCGGAATTGAATCTGCAATTCGCCAACTATGCCCGGGGCAAGGGCATTGAGGTGTTGATCATCGGCGGCGCGTCCTACGTGGTCTTTGCGATATTCTCCCTGAACTACGCGGCGCTGTTGGGACTGCTGGTGGGGTTCTCTGTGATCGTGCCTTATATCGGCGCCGCGTTGGTGACCATTCCCGTGGTCGTCGTCGCTTATTTTCAATTTGGCGTCACGCCAGATTTTTACTGGGTCGTCGGCGCGTATCTGCTGATACAGGTGCTCGATGGCAACGTGTTGGTGCCGCTCCTCTTTTCCGAGGCGGTCAATTTGCATCCGGTCGCGATTGTGATTGCGGTCTTATTTTTCGGCGGGCTGTGGGGGTTGTGGGGCGTCTTTTTCGCTATACCTCTGGCAACGTTGGTCAATGCCATTTTGTCAGCCTGGCCATCCAGCGACTCGCTCGCTGTTTCCTCATGAATTAACCAAGAGATCCTTATCGATGAGTACATCATTCATGGACGTGTCTACTCTCCATTTGGTACGAATATTCGCGAGCATCCCAGCGGTCTGTGCTTCTCGGTGTCACCGACTGTGCGGCGCGCTGCTGCTGAGCGCCGCGCTGGTCGCCTGTGGCCAGTCGGCCTATACACCGGAGACGGCTGAGCCTGCAGTCGTGGTGAGCCCCAACGATGATCGGGCATACGACCTGATCGAACTGGCAAATGGGCTTGAAGTCATGCTGGTGTCGGATCCGACCGCAGAGAAATCGGCGGCCGCTTTGAGTGTCGGTTTGGGTGCCGCTTCCGATCCCGAGGATTATCCCGGGATGGCCCACTATCTTGAGCACATGCTGTTCATGGGGTCCGCACAGTTCCCCGAGCCCGATGGCTTTATGGCCTTCACCGCGGAGCACGGTGGCATGACCAATGCCTACACCGGCCTCGACATCACCAATTACATGATGATGGTCGAGAACGACGCCTTGCCCGAGGCGTTGGATCGCTTCTCGAGCTTCTTTACCGATCCATTGCTGGACCCGACCTACATCGACAAAGAGAAGAACGCGGTGAATGCCGAGTGGTCGATGCGCCGCGAGCAAGACTTCCGCATTATCTACCGGCTGGCGCGTCAGCTATTGGGCGATCACCCTGCCAACCGTTTCCAGATTGGCAATCTTGAGTCCCTCGCCGATAAAACCGAGGGCGGACTGCACGCCGCCACGGTGGCGTTTTTCGAGCAGTATTACAGCGCCAATCTGATGAAAGCATCGCTCATCGGCAACCTGCCGCTGCCCGCGTTGCAGGCACTCGCTGAGACCCACTTTGGCGAGATCCCCAACAAGCAGGCAGTTCGGCCTGAAATGTCGGCCGCGATCGATTTTGCAGAAGTCGGTGCCAAGCGCGTGCGCTACGCGCCTCAGGATGACACCCGCGAGCTTCGGCTCGATTTCATTATCGATAACAACAGTGACCTCTACGACACCAAGCCCAGTGAATACCTGTCGTACATTCTGGGCTCTGAAATGCCCGATACGCCAGCGGTGCGACTACGGGATCTGGGCTGGGCCAGCGCGTTGATCGTGAGCGCCGATCCCGCGCGCTACGGAAACTACGGGTTGTTTACTTTTTCAGTGCAGCTGACGCCAGAGGGCCTTGCGCATCGGGACGACATCACCGCCATGCTGCTGGGATATCTCGACATGCTGCGTGAGCAGGGTGTTGATGATCGCTATGCCGAAGAGTTCGGCACCTCGCTTGCGAATCGTTTTCGTTTCCTCGAAAAAATGGATGACTTCACTTACGCCCACGAACTGACCCGGGCGATGCAGACCTATCCCGCGCAATATGCCATTGAGGCACCTTATCGATTCACCGGGTTCGACGGTGAAGCGGTGGAGGCGGTGCTGGCGCAGTTGGTCCCGGAGCGGCTCCATGTCTGGGAAATCGACCAGGCGCAGCCGGTCTCCGAGAGCCTCTATTTTTATGAGGGCCAATATGCGATTGAGCCGCTGGCCGTGCCCGATGCGCAGGTATTGAAAACCCAGACGGCCGAGTATCAGCTGGCGCTACCGGCACAGAACCGGTTGCTACCCGAGCAGTTTGAGCTGGCGAACACAAACAGCGAGCCCAGACAGATTATCGATGAGCCCGGTCTCAGTGTCTGGTTACAGGGCAGTGAGGCGTTTGCCGACCTGCCGCGGGGTTATGCACAGGTCTATTTGAATTCGCCGCTGCGCCAGCAGGAGGTTGATGCGGCGGTCATGATGGTGCTGTGGTCAGATTTATACGGCCTGCAGCAGACGGCGTTGATCAATGAAGCCAGCATCGCAGGGATGGGTCTCAGCCTCGGCCTCGATGAAGGCCTGCGCCTTTCCATCTCCGGTTTTACCGATAAGCAGCCGGAACTGCTGATTGCGGCGCTGGCGGGGCTCCGGGTTGACCCGGATCAGCAGGCGTTGGATCAGGCGATTGATCGCTTTGTTCGCGGACTCGAGAACCGCAAGCGCGAACTCCCTTTTAGGCAGCTGGGCAGGACCCTTTCCAGCCTGACCCGCACCGGCTTTTATGATGAGGCCTCCCTGCTCGATGCGGTGGCGGAGGTCACGCCGGCGCGCTTCAATGCCTTTGTCGAGCGTGTTCTGGATACGGCGCTGATCCGCGTGTATCTGTTTGGTAACTACGATCAAGCCTTTGCCAAAGACCTGACGCAAACGCTGCAGAGCGCCATACCCCAGGAACGAACGGGTGCGACGGAGTATATTCGTGAACGCGTGTATGCGCCGGTGCCGGGTCAGACGCTGGTCAAAAATACGGATCTACCTGTTGAGGATTTGGGCATGATGCTGCTCTATGCAGCGCCCGAGGCGACGGTGGCCAACGAGGCGACAGGACGGGTGTTGGCCAGGCACCTCCGGAACCGGGCTTTCGATACCCTGCGCACCGAGGAGCAGTTGGGTTACGCAGCCGGTGGTCTCACCACGACCTTGCAGGATCACCCGATGATCGGTTTTTACATTCAGACGCCGGTCAAAGGGCCGGTTGCCATGCTCCAGCGGTTTGAGGCGTTCGCAGCAGAATATGCGCTGATGCTCGACGAGCTGACCGAAGACCAGTTTGCCAATCTGAAGTCGGGTGTGCTCACCCAACTGACCGAACCGCCCACCAACCTCTCTGACGAAGCTGGGCCCTTTATCGGGGACTGGAACCGCGAGCGTTATGATTTCTCTAGCCGCGCTGAGATGATCGCTGCGGTGGAGGCGGTATCGTTGGATGCCATGCGGGACTACTATCGCGCGACGGTATTATCGAGCGACCCAAGCCGTATCTTGATTCAGATGCGGGGTGAGCGCTGGCAGGCGGAGCCTTTCGCCACGATTGACGGCGCGACCGTGATTGATAGTGTCGAGGCCTTCCACGAGCAGATGCCGCTGCAGCCGCTCGACTGAACCCACTGAGCCGGAGTAGAACATGGGGATCACACTCTCCGACTGCTACAACACCGCGCAGTTCCGACGACTGGCCAAGGCCCGGTTGCCGGGCCCGATCTTTCATTACATCGACGGCGCCGCCGATGACGAAGTGACCTACCGGCGCAATACCGAGGCGTATGAGGCCTGCGATCTGGTGCCCAATGTGCTGGCTGGGGTCGAGAACATCGATCTGTCGACCACCGTCATGGGTATCCCGATGGATATGCCCCTGTTTCTCTCGCCTACCGCGTTGCAGCGGCTGTTTCACCATGATGGAGAACGCGCGGTGGGCCGCGCGGCAGAGGCCTTCAATACGCTATTTGGTATCTCTTCTCTGGCCACAGTGGGGATCGAGGAGATCGGCGAGACGATTCGCACCCCAAAGATCTTTCAGTTGTATTACCACAAGGACAAGGCGCTCACCTGGGGCATGATCGATCGATGCCGGGACGCAGGATTTGATGCGCTGGCGTTGACGGTCGACACCATCGTAGGCGGCAATCGCGAGCGCGACCTGTGGACGGGGTTTACCTCGCCGCCGCGACTCACCCCTTCCAGTTTGTTAAGTTTCGCCACGCACCCCAGCTGGACACTGAATTACCTGCTGAGGGAGCCGTTTGAGCTGTCTAACCTGAAAGACCATATTCCCGAGGGCTCCAACGTCAGCATCTCGGTATCCGATTACTTCTCCACCATGCTAGACCAGACCATGGACTGGGACGCCGCCGCAGAAGTGCGGGAGCGTTGGGGCAAAGCCTTTTGTTTAAAGGGGATCATGTCGGTGGAAGATGCCAAAAAGGCGGTCGAGATCGGAGCGGATGCCATTATGGTATCTAACCATGGCGGTCGCCAGCTCGATGGCAGCCGCTCCCCCTTTGATCAGCTGGCGGAGATTGTTGACGCTGTGGGTGATCAGATCGATGTGATCTGTGATGGGGGCATACAGCGGGGTACCCATGTCCTGAAGGCCCTTTCTGTTGGCGCGAAGGCGTGCTCTGGTGGCCGTTGGTATCTTTATGCGCTGGCTGGCGCCGGCCAGGCTGGAGTAGAGCGAGCGCTTACTAACATGCAGAGTGAGCTGGTGCGCGATATGAAGCTGATGGGCGCGAAAACGATCAGCGATCTCAGTAGGGCGAACCTTCGGTTCCGCTAATATTCCCTTCCAGGGCTGACTTTGTGATCGCTGTATCGCGGTCGCAGCGCTAAACCCGCCAAAAATACCGATTCGTCGCGTTTCTTAAAATTCTAAAAAAGAACTTTATTACGTTTTGCGCCAGGAATTGCTAATTTCTTTCCTGTGGTTGCGGCTTCAAT
>JAAEZV010000022.1 GCA_018222695.1 Gammaproteobacteria bacterium | reverse complement strand
CTTCTCCAATACGCGCAAAACTCGCCCATGCGCATTGGTCTCGACGTGCTGATAGCCGGGCTTGCCATGAAGCAAGGGCTCGTAGCGCCTCTCCAGACCCACTTTCCCTGTATGCAGCGTGCCCCGATAGCGCTCTGCATCGAGCTCAAACAGATCTTCAGCGCTCACTCTGCCCACATAGCCCAACACATGGCTGAGCGCTGCACCGTAGGGGTAATCTCGGGTCAATTGTGCGTCGACCACGACCCCGGGAAGTTGATGTAAGTCAACTGCGACCGTCGCCAGCGCCGCATCGTCCAGACCCAGCTTGATCGGCACCGCCTCGAAGGGTCGACGACGCTCGGAACGCTCCTGAAACGCCTTAAGTTCGCGATCCGTCAGCGAGAGGCGCTTAGTGAGGATGTCGACCAATGCGGCGGGATCTTCGCTGCGCTCCCTGACAACGCCAATCACAAAAGTCGGTTTATTCGCGGCCAGCAAGCGCCCTTTGCGATCCACAATCTGCCCACGCGTGGGCGGAATCACCTCGACCCGGATCCGGTTTCGATCCGACTGGGTCATAAAATCATCGTACTGGACAATCTGCAGGGAGTAGTAACGATAGACCAACACACCCAGCACAACCGTGATCGCTAACACCGACGCAATCAGGCGAGAGCGATTGATCATCCACTCGCGGCGGGTGTCTCGCAGTGCATCCAGGGTTCTGGCCATTAGCTACCCCGGTGATAGGGATGGCCGGCCTGAACCGACCATGCCCGGTAAAGCTGCTCGGCGAGAATCACCCTGACCAATGGATGCGGCAAGGTGATCTGCCCCAGAGACCAGCGCTCCTTTGCGCCTTTGAGAATGTTCGGGTGAAGCCCATCCGGACCGCCGATCACAATGCTGATCTGTTCACCCTGCATCTGCCACTGGTCAAAGCGCTCCGCGATCAGCTCGGTGCTGACCGCTTTGCCCCCGATATCCAGCGCGACAACATAATCCCTGCCGCTGAGCTTTGCCTCGATCGCCTCTGCCTCTTGCACACGATACTTCTCTGGCGTTGCCGATCCGCGTTTGGCTGGCGGGATATCGAGCCACTCAACCGATATTTCCCGGGGCATACGACGCGCGTATTCTTCCACTCCCTGATCCACCCATGCCGGCATTTTTTGCCCTATTGCCAGCACTCTGAGCCGCATCAGCTACTCTCAGGTTGAGCAGCCTGCACCGACCACAGGCGCTCGAGGTCATAAAAACTTCTGGCGGTGGGCTGCATCACGTGCACCACCACGTCACCAAAGTCGACTAGCACCCATTCGCCGACTCTCTCACCCTCTACGCCCAGCGGTCGCACGCCCTGCTCTTTTGCTTTCATCATGACGTTGTCAGCCAGTGATTTGACGTGTCGACTGGATGTCCCGCTGGCAACGATCAGCCAGTCCATGACAGAGCTGAGCTCGCGAACATCGAGCACCACGGGCTCAACGGCCTTGAGGTCTTCGAGTGCCTGCTGCGCGATGGCGAGCAAGTCAGCCTCCTCGGCAGTTTCCGGAGCGATGATTTCAGTGGTCATACGAGGTCGCGACTGAACAGTGCATGATTGGAAATATACTCCATAACGCCGTCGGGTAGCAGGAATCTGGGGTCACGACCTTCCGTGATCATGGTCCGGATGTCACTGGATGAAATATCGAGCAAGGGCTGCGCCAGAGTGAATACGCCGCCGCCGGGTCGCGACAGCAGGCCGGCTTTATCGACCTTGTGATCGCTCAACCAGTCCGATACCTCTGACGGATGCGGCTCGGCATCAGGTCGGCCTATCACCACCACGTGCGCAAAATCCAACAGCGCTCGCCATCGTGACCACCGTGGCAAGGTCGCCAGAATATCGGCACCCATAATCCACACTAACGGGCGCTCCGCACCACACTGGTGACGCAGACCCTCCAGCGTATCGACGGTGTAAGACGGGCCCGGTCTACCGAGCTCACGGGCATCCACAGCAATCCCCTGCAAGTCAGCCACCGCCAATTCCAGCATCGCCAAACGATGCGCAGCATCGACTGTCGCCTGATCTTTCAGAGGGGATTGCGCGGCAGGTATCAAGTCGACGCGCTCCAGATCCAGCGCGTCGCGCACAGCCAGCGCGCCACGCAGGTGGCCAATGTGGACCGGATCAAAAGCGCCGCCCAGAAATCCAAGGGGGAGTTGCGGGTTTTTCATCGCTGCGGCACTCACTGGCGAGTGTGCCCGTCCCCTTTCACAATGTATTTTCTGGAGGTGAGCCCTTCCAGACCAACGGGACCCCGCGCATGCAGCTTACCGGTGGAGATACCAATTTCTGCGCCGAGACCGTATTCAAAACCATCGGCGAATCGGGTCGAGGCATTGTGCATCACGGACCCCGAATCTACCTCGCGCAGGAAACGCTCCGCCGTACGCGCGTTCTCAGTAACGATACTCTCGGTGTGATTCGACCCGTACCGGGCGATATGGGACATAGCATCGTCCACGTCATCCACCATCTTCACCGAGAGAATCGGCGCCAGATACTCGGTTGACCAGTCTGCCTCTATAGCGTCGACAGTGATATCAGGGGCCGCCTGCCGAGATGCCTCACAGCCTCTGACCTCCACACCCTCTGACTGCAGCGCAGTGACCAGCCCGGGCAACATATCCGCCTGCGCTCTGGCCACCAGCAAAGTCTCCATGGTGTTGCAGGTGCCGTAACGCTGCGTTTTGGCGTTGAAGGCGATGCGATGCGCTTTATCGCAATCGGCGTCTGCATCGATATAAACATGACAGATGCCATCGAGGTGCGCCAACACCGGCACTTTACTTTCCGCCGCAACGCGCTCGATCAGCCCTTTGCCACCGCGCGGCACCACCATGTCAATGTAGGCGGGCATGGTGAGCAACGCCCCCACCGCCGCACGATCCACCACCGGCACCACCTGAGCCGCCTCCACTGGTAAACCGGCTGCTGACAGCCCCGCTGCGAGCGAGTCACCCAACCGCTTATTGCAGTGGATCGCTTCCGAACCCCCTCGCAAAATCACCGCATTGCCCGCCTTCAGGCAAAGTGACGCTGCTTCGATCGTCACGTTCGGCCGGGATTCATAAATCATGCCGATCACACCCAGAGGCACACGCATGGTGCCAACGTCGATGCCCGACGGCATCTTGCGCATGTCCGACACAGCGCCGATAGGATCAGGTAGCGCCGCCACTTGAGAGAGTCCTTCCTCCAACACATCGAGTTGTGCTGGCGTCAACGCGAGGCGGTCAAGCAAGGCGGCCTCAAGTCCGCTCTCTCGGCCCTGCTCCAGGTCCCGCTCATTCGCTGCCAGAATGGCATCCCGATCAGCGGCTATCGCGGCGCGAATTTGCAGCAGCGCCTCATTGCGCTGCTCGACACTCGACGATGCCAACACCCGCGCAGCAGCCCGGGCTGAACGCCCCATCTCGGTCATGGCCGCCTGAATGTCCATCGTCGTCTGTGCCGGCCCCGCAGGGCTCAGTCTCCGGCCTCATCAGAACCCGCAGAGACCAGCTCCTTCAATTCACCAGAGGCTTCCATGTCGCAGACGATGTCACAGCCACCAACCAACTCTCCGTCAACCCAGAGCTGAGGGAAAGTCGGCCAGTTGGCATAGGTGGGCAAATTCGCGCGGATCTCTGGGCTGCTGAGCACATCGACATAGGCGAATCGCTCCCCGCAGGACATGAGCGCCTGCACGGTGCGCGCAGAGAAGCCGCACTGCGGTTGGTTGGGCGAGCCCTTCATATAGAGAATGATACGGTTTCCCTCTACTTGCTCGCGGATGGTCTCCATGATGTCCATAAATTGCTCCGTATTGAAGGCGACCAGCCGTGCCTCGGCTGGCGCAAAGACCGCTATTGTAATACGACAAAGGCGCAGCAAGCGCGGTGAGGGATGTAAAACCGCACACACTGTGGATTTGACTCAGGCGGACGCTCCGCTACTCTTGCTCCCCCGCGGACATAAGGGCTGATCCCGATGCCAGACGCGTCGCCCGCCATCATGCCGACATACGGTCGCCTACCCGTCACCTTCTCCAGAGGAGAGGGCGCCGTGCTGTACGACACGAACGACCGTGCCTATCTGGATGGCGTGTCGGGCATTGCGGTGACGAATCTGGGACACCAGTATCCGCGTGTGACCCGGGCTGTCGCCGAGCAGGCGAGCCGCCTTATTCACACCTCAAATCTGTTTCACATTGGCTTGCAGGAAGCCGTGGCAGAGCAACTGCGCGCCGTGACCGGCATGGAAAACATGTTTTTCTGCAACTCGGGTGCTGAGGCTAATGAGGCGGCCATAAAACTCGCACGCCGGTATGGCGATCAAAAAGGGATCGCGTCACCCCAGATCATTGTGCTCGATGGCGCCTTCCATGGCCGCACCCTCGGCGCACTCTCTGCGACCGGCAACCAAAAAATCCGACAGGGATTTGGGCCGCTGCTGGAGGGTTTCCAGCGCGTGGCGCCTGACGACCTGCCCGCAGTCGAAGCGCTGGCAGCTGAGCGTCTGGATATCGTTGCGGTGCTGGTGGAACCGATTCTAGGCGAGGGAGGCATCAGGCCACTCGCCATTGACTATCTTCAAGGTCTGCGTCGACTGTGCGATCAGCACGGATGGCTGTTGATATTCGATGAGGTGCAAACCGGCAACGGTCGCTGCGGATCAACCTATTTGTTTGAACAGTTGGGCGTCGAACCGGATGTGTTGCTGACTGCCAAGGGTTTAGGCAATGGTCTGCCTATTGGTGTTTGCATGGCGAAGGGGGTCGCAGCAGAACAGTTGGGTCCGGGCGATCACGGCTCCACTTATGGTGGCAACCCGCTCTGCTGTGCGGCAGCGCAAGCCGTGCTGACCGCGCTGGCCGAGGACGGCGTGATGCAACAGGCCACCCTGATCCGCGAGGCGCTGGTCAGCGCTCTGCGGGACAATCTGTGCGACGCTAACCTGATAAGCGAAGTGCGGGGCAAAGGGCTCATGATCGGCATACAGCCCATCACTGCGACCAGCGAGATCGTTAAGCGCGGTCTGGACCAGGGTTTACTACTCAACATCGCAGGCGGCGATACCATCCGCGTGCTGCCGCCGCTAGTGATGACCCTGGAGCAAGCCGGCGAGCTTGGCGCAGGCATCGCACGAATTCTCAACGATGTGGCAGAGCAGGAAGACAAAATATGACTGCGCCAAGACACTTTCTTACCCTGATGGATCTCGCACCCGATGAAATCAGGGCGCTGATTGCGCGTGCCATTGAATTGAAAGCACATCATCACGCGGGTACTGCATCGCGCAGCCTCGAGGGCATGGTGTTGGCGATGATTTTCACCAAAGCCTCGACCCGCACCCGCGTGTCATTCGAAGCCGGCATGGCGCAGCTCGGTGGTAGCGCGCTGTTTCTCTCTGGTCAGGACACCCAACTGGGACGTGGCGAGCCTATCGCGGACAGCGCCCGCGTGATCTCCTCGATGGTCGATATCGTCATGATCAGAACGTTTGCTCATGCCGATGTCGAACATTTTGCCGCACACTCCACCGTGCCCGTCATCAACGGCCTGACGGACGACTATCACCCTTGCCAAATTCTGGCTGATCTACAGACCTATTTTGAAATCAGGGGCGACATCAGCGGACGCAAGGTCTGCTGGTTAGGAGACGGCAATAACGTCTGTCACTCCTGGATGAATGCCGCCCGCCAGCTCGATTTTGAGCTGGTGGTGGCGTGCCCCGAAGGGTACGACCCAGACCCCTCGCTCCTGGCAGCCTGCGAGCAGCATGCCCGGGTCGACCGTGATCCCGCTTCCGCTGCAGAGGGAGCGCACCTGTTAGTCACTGATGTCTGGGCGTCGATGGGTCAGGAGAGTGAGCAGGCGGCGCGCGAGGCCGTGTTGGCGCCTTACCAACTGAATCGGGCGCTGCTCGATCGCGCGTCTTCGGACGCCCTGTATATGCATTGTCTGCCCGCTCATCGGGGCGAGGAAATCACGGCGGAGCTCATGGACGCTCCCGATTCTGTCATTTGGCAGGAAGCGGAAAATCGCCTGCATGCGCAAAAAGCACTGATGGAGTTGCTGATCAGCGCCTGATTGCCCTGCCCGGGCCCGGGGCTGTGGGTATTACCGTTTTTTCCGAGAAAGTCACAGAAATCTTCCACGCCCCCGCATTCGCGGGGATAAGCCTGTTTTCAATATAAAAGTCAGTGGCTTAGCTCGACAGACTCGCCGACGGCGATCGTTTACCCACAGAATGTCCACAAAAAAGACCCAGCATCCTCTGCTTGCATTGTCGGTCATACCCGCCTATCTTGGGGTTTCCGGAGCAGTGAACCCCTACATATAGATGTTGAGCCAAAAAACCAGAAAAAGCTCAACGGAGGCCCGTTTCCGGAAATAAAAGGACCAGCACACCACAAAAAATTGGCGTTTCAGAGGCAGCCCAAGATATGCAAACAGGCAGTGAGTCAGTAGAACAAGAAAGCGTCGCGTCCACTCCAGCTGCGACCCGAGAAAACCCCAATCCGACAAGATTGTCCGCCACTGCGCCCGGCCAGTTGCGGGTCATCAAACGCAACGGCACGGTGGTGCCTTTTGAGGACAGCAAAATCACGGTTGCGATTACCAAAGCCTTTTTGGCTGTGGAAGGTGGCACCGCTGCCGCCAGTAGCCGCATTCATGAAACGGTTGCCAACCTGACTTCGCAGGTCGTCGCAACCTTTAAGCGCCGCATGCCCTCGGGCGGCACGCTGCACATCGAGGACATTCAGGATCAGGTCGAGCTGGAATTGATGCGCGGCGGCGAGCACAAAATCGCGCGTGACTATGTGATCTATCGAGAAGCGCGACGCCAGGAACGTGATGCAAAGGTCGAGCTGTCCCCTGAATCACAGGCCGCGGCAAAGGGCATCAACATTGTCCAGCCCGACGGCAGCAAAGCACCTCTGGATATCGAGCGCATTGGCACCATCGTCACCGAAGCCTGTGCCGGACTGCAGGATGTCAGCGAGTCCGCCATCATCGATGAGGCCCTGCGCAATCTTTACGACGGCGTATCGGCGAAAGAGTGCAGTACCTCACTGGTGATCACGGCACGCACCTTGATCGAGCAGGAGCCCAACTACAGCTACGCGGCCGCGAGGCTGCTACTCGATGATCTGCGGGCAGAAGGTCTGAGCTTCATGGGCGTCGCCGAGAGCGCCACACAAGGGGAGATGAGCACGTATTACCCGCAGGCACTCAAGGCGTTCATCCAGCGCGGCATTGAGCTGGAGCTGCTGGCACCCAATCTCGCCGACTTTGACCTCGACATGCTGGGCGAAGCGCTGGAAGCAGAGCGAGATCTGCAGTTCACGTATCTCGGGCTTCAGACTTTGTATGACCGCTACTTTATCCACAGCGATGAGGTGCGTTTCGAGCTGCCGCAGATCTTCTTTATGCGGGTCGCAATGGGACTTTCTGTGCGGGAAGACAACCCCAATGCGCGAGCGATCGAATTTTATCGACTGTTGTCGTCCTTCGACTACATGAGCTCGACACCGACACTGTTCAACTCTGGCACCCTTCGGCCGCAGCTGAGCTCCTGTTATCTGACGACCGTACCCGACGATCTGTTCGGCATTTACGGGGCGATTCAGGACAACGCCATGCTGTCCAAGTTTGCCGGGGGCCTCGGTAACGACTGGACACCCGTGCGGGCGCTGGGTGCTTACATCAAGGGCACCAACGGCAAAAGCCAAGGCATCGTGCCCTTCCTGAAAGTCGTCAATGACACCGCAGTAGCGGTGAATCAGGGCGGCAAGCGCAAAGGGGCAGTATGCGCCTACCTTGAAACCTGGCACATGGATATCGAGGAATTCCTCGACCTGCGCAAAAACACCGGTGATGACCGTCGCCGAACCCATGACATGAATACCGCCAACTGGATCCCCGATCTGTTTATGAAGCGCGTATTCGAGGATGGTGATTGGACCCTGTTTTCACCTAACGACGTGCCGGACCTGCATGACCTGTATGGCACTGCCTTCGAGGAGCGCTACGAGCAATACGAGCAGATGGCGCGGGATGGCGAGCTCAAGCTGTATAAAACGCTGAAGGCACAGAACCTGTGGCGCAAGATGCTGGGCATGATCTTTGAGACAGGTCACCCCTGGATGACCTTCAAAGATCCCTGCAATCTGCGCTCGCCCCAGCAACACTGTGGCGTCGTGCACTCATCCAATCTTTGCACCGAGATCACGTTGAACACCAACTCTGAAGAGATAGCGGTTTGCAATCTGGGCTCGGTGAATTTGCCGCAGCACATTGAGAACGGTGAACTAAATCTCGACAAGCTCAGGGGCACCGTGCGCACGGCGATCCGGATGCTCGATAACGTGATCGACATCAACTACTACTCTGTGCCTCAGGCGGAGACATCGAATTTCCGTCATCGCCCGATTGGTCTCGGCCTGATGGGCTTCCAGGATGCGCTTTACAAGATCGATGCACCCTATGGATCAGAGGGAGCGGTTACTTTTGCAGATCGCTCCATGGAGGCTATCAGCTACTTCGCCATCGAGGCGTCCAGTGAGCTGGCGAGTGAACGAGGCAGCTACTCATCCTACGAAGGATCGCTGTGGAGCCGCGGCATCTTCCCGCTTGATTCACTGGATATTTTGATTGAGCAACGGGGCGAAAAGTATATCGACGTCAATCGTGACAAGACCCTCGACTGGGACGCACTGAAGACCAAGGTGGCCTCAGCGGGCATGCGCAATACGAATGTAATGGCCATCGCACCCACGGCGACCATTGCCAATATCACGGGCGTATCTCAGTCCATCGAGCCCACGTATCAGAACCTGTACGTGAAATCGAATCTGTCGGGTGAGTTCACTGTCGTGAACCCGTACCTGGTCAATGATCTGAAGAGCCGCGATCTGTGGGACAAGGTCATGGTCAACGATCTGAAATACTTCGACGGCAGCGTGCAAACCATCGACCGTATTCCAGCCGACCTGAAAGCCAAATACGCCACGGCGTTTGAAGTCGAACCCCGCTGGTTGGTCAACAGCGCGAGCCGCCGTCAGAAGTGGATAGACCAGGCGCAGTCTCTGAATCTTTACATTAATAATGCCAGCGGCAAGAAGCTGGACGTGACCTACCGCATGGCGTGGTTCAGCGGTCTCAAAACGACGTATTACCTGAGATCCCTGGCCGCCACCGGCACCGAAAAATCGACGGTAGATACGGGCAATCTCAACGCCGTGTCCAGCGCTACCGAAACCCCTCAGCCAGCACCAGTGCCTCAGGCCTGCTCGCTGGACGATCCAGACTGTGAAGCCTGCCAGTAAGAGCGGCCACACGTTGTAATAGGAGAACGATGATGTTGACTTGGGACGACTACAATCAGGAAGACAGTGCGGCTGCAACGGCAGCCCCCGAACCCGCCGTGGTAGCGGCAGCAGCAGCGGCGCAGGAGGTCGTAACCGCACCGGAAAGCGCGGCTACTGAGCCCACACCTGCGGAGCCTTCGCCCGAGGCGATGCAAGCGGCAGAAGCGGTGATCGCCAATATGGACGCCTCGGCAGGCGTCGAAGAGCTTGAAATGGGCGCTTCACGCCTATCGGTTGATGAGAAAGCCATGATCAACTGCCGCGCTGATCTCAATCAGCTCGTGCCCTTCAAGTACGACTGGGCTTGGCAGAAGTATCTGGATGGTTGTGCCAACCACTGGATGCCTCAGGAAATCAACATGACCGCCGATGTCGCCACCTGGAAGAGCAGCGACGGTCTGAGTGAGGACGAGCGCCGCATCGTGATGCGTTCTCTCGGATATTTCTCGACAGCGGATTCTCTGGTAGCCAATAACCTGGTGCTCGGCATCTACCGCTTAATCACCAACCCGGAGTGCCGACAGTATTTGCTGCGGCAGGCCTTTGAAGAGGCCATCCATACCCACGCTTACCAATACTGCATCGAATCCCTCGGTATGGATGAAGGTGAAATCTTCAACATGTACCGCGAGGTGCCGTCGGTAGCGAAAAAGGCCGCGTGGTCCCTCAGTCATACCCACGAGCTGTCTGACCCCAACTTCAGCACCGGCACGATCGAGGCTGATCAACAGCTACTGCGCAATCTGATTGGCTTCTATGGTGTTACGGAGGGCATTTTCTTCTATTGCGGCTTCACGCAAATCTTGTCCATGGGCCGCCGCAACAAGATGACCGGCGTGGCGGAACAGTTCCAATACATCCTCCGCGACGAGTCGATGCACCTGAACTTCGGTATCGATGTGATCAACCAGATAAAATTGGAAAACCCGCATCTCTGGACCGATGAGTTTAAGGAAGAAGTCACCCAAATGATTCTAGAGGGCACCGCACTCGAGATTGAGTACGCGCGGGACACTATGCCGCGAGGCGTACTAGGCATGAACGCAGCGATGATGGAAGAGTACCTCCACTTCATCGCTAACCGACGCCTGACCCAACTGGGGCTCTCCGAGCAGTTCCCGGGCGCACAAAACCCCTTCCCGTGGATGTCCGAGATTATGGACCTGCGGAAAGAGAAGAACTTCTTTGAGACTCGAGTCATCGAGTACCAGACAGGCGGCGCACTGAGCTGGGACTGAGCGGTCTCTTATTGATAAAAGGCGCACTCAGTGCGCCTTTTTTTGTGGGAACACAATACTCACCCAGAGCCATGTCCACACTGTACTGAGTCCCTCCATTTGCGGGCGATAAGCGGTACACTCCGCGCTCGTCACGAGGGAGCAACGCACCATGTCTTTGTGGGACCGTATTGATGAAGAGAGTAAACCCGCATTGGAAATCCTCTGGGGCGCACTGCCCGGTGGCCTGAACGGCATTCCGGATATTGTTCAGCGCCGCGCAGCCTACGAGGCTTTCCGCGCCGCAGCCCCTAGAGGGGAGTATCCCAACCTAGACGTGTCGGACCACACCTATACCGGGCCCGAAAGTGAGTTGTCCCTGAGGTTGTATCAACCGAAAAACGCCACCGCGCCGGCTCCCGGGCTCATCTACATCCACGGCGGCGGCATGATCATGGGCAACCTAGAGAGCCAGGATGAGGTTTTGAAAATCACCGCCTCTGAGCTGGGGATCCCGATTGCTTCTATTGATTATCGCAAGGCGCCTGAGCACGCTTACCCCGCCGCACCAGAAGATTGCTACGCCGGCATCTGTTGGGTGTTTGAAAACGCCTCAGCGCTGGGAATGGACACCCATAACATCGGCCTGATGGGGGCGTGCGCGGGTGAGGGGCTGGCGCTGGCCGCCACATTGATGCTGCGCGATCGTGACGGACCTAAGCTTAAGTATCTACTCCCCATCTACCCTATGATCGACGATCGGCATCACACAGCCTCCTCTAGAACCGTGGTAGACATCGGCATCTGGGATCGCGAGGGCTCTATTGAAGCCTGGAACTGGTACCTCGGCGATGCGGAACCCGACGCCTATGCAGCGCCTGCCAGAGCAGAGGATTTATCGGGGCTGCCACCCACCTACATCGACGTGGGCGACCTTGACCTGTTCCGAGACGAGGACATTCTGATTGCGCAACGGCTCTCTGCATCGGGTGTCCCGGTAGAATTTCATCTGTGGACAGGCGCCTACCACGCCTCCGAATTGTTCGCGCCTCAGGCAGCATTGAGCCAACGAATCTGGGCGACGCGCTATGCGGCCATCCGACGATTAGCCGGCATTGAGAGCTGATGTCCTACATCGACTGAATCACCCTTCTCGGCGCGGAGCTATCAGCTTTGTGCGGAGCAGTCAGCCTGATACAGTTCTTGAAGGCTAAAACCACAATGGGAGTGCATGATGCAGAAAGGTCATTGTTTGTGCGGTAGCGTTCAATACGAATTTGACGAGACGCAGGCCGCGATGAAACTCCATTGCCACTGCAAAGACTGCCAACGTGTCACCGGGTCGGGCAAGGCCACCGTCATTATGTTTCCCCAAGACGCCGTCAAGATTGAGGGCGAGTACAAGACCTACGCATCACGTGGTTTTGATGGTTCCCACGTCAACCGCGGGTTTTGCCCCACATGCGGCAGCCAGATGTTCACCTTCGTCGACGAGATCCCCGGCCAGATGTTTATCAAAGCCGGGGGGATGGAGGACACCAGCTGGCTCTCAATAGACTTCACCTGCTGGACCAGCACGGCCCGTGATTGGCTGCCAGCGGATGACAGGATGCCCGGCTTCGAGCAAAACCCGGCTGCCTAAGCCCCCTTGATCCCGCCGATGCCGTGCGGATACCGGGGATCTGAAGTTGCAAAAAAGGATGTCAGGCTAGAAGAGGTTGGCCTTAATAATTGATCCCTGTCGACGTCATTTTCGGTATGAAAACCGAGCCCTTTAAAGCACCCTTTCCGCCCCTTAAGCATAAAAACTGTAAATTCGTTCTCTCTCCTTTTGGCTTATCTAAGCCATTTTTCTCCCTCAGGATGAGAATTGTGTAAAAAAACAATCACCATTGTTTGCGTCCAAAGAAAACATATGTCAGCCTTCGCCGGCTTAACTGGATAGGCTCCGCAAACAAGACGGTCCATCCCGGAAAAGCGCCCACAAATTAATGAGAGGACAGGTCACCATGCCACAATCCCAACATCCTTCTATCTGCATCCGCCGCGCCATTCACGCAGCGCTAGCTGCGACGGCAGTTGGCGCACTGACTGCTGTACCCGCCATCGCGCAAGAGGAATCTGCTGCCGGCCTCGAAGAGGTGGTGGTCACCGCCCGGAAGCGCGCGGAATCACTGCAGGACGTGCCCGTTGCGGTGACTGCATTGACCGCCGGTATGATCGAGCGCGGCAATCTGAATTCTGTTGTGGACGTCGCCAAGATGGCGCCCAATGTCGAGCTAATTGCGCAGCCGTTTGCCGGCTCCGCTCTGGCAGCCTCCATTCGCGGTGTTGGCCTCGATGATCTGGAAAAGACCTTTGAGCCGACGGTCGCTGTGTCAGTGGACGGCGTGTTCTACTCGTCAACGGCGGGTGCGAATGTCGACCTGTTCGACGTGGAAGCGATCGAAGTGCTGCGCGGACCTCAGGGCACCCTGTTTGGCCGGAATACTATCGGTGGCGTGATCAACATCCAGCGCTCGAAGCCTACCGGTGAGGCCGGCCTGCGCCTTCAGGCCACGTTTGACGAGTTTGAGCGTCAGGATTTTAAAGCGGTCATGAATGCGCCGCTTGGCGCCAACGGTGGCATCAAGGTATCGCTCCGCTCGTTGCAAAGCGAATCC
>JAAEZV010000447.1 GCA_018222695.1 Gammaproteobacteria bacterium | reverse complement strand
ATCGCCAGCGCCAGAGACTTGGTGGTGCGGATCGTGCCCTGACCGGTGCAACGCGGGCACACAATGCCACTGGTCTCGCCCAGAGAGGGGCGAAGACGCTGCCGGGACATCTCCAGCAGGCCAAAGCGAGAAATACGGCCCACCTGTATGCGGGCCCGATCCACCTCAAGCGCCTCGCGGATGCGGTTCTCCACCGCACGTTGGTTGCGGTTTGAGGACATATCGATGAAATCAATCACAACCAGCCCGCCCAGATCCCGGAGCCTCAGTTGGCGTGCGATTTCTTCTGCCGCCTCGAGGTTGGTCTGCAGCGCGGTCTGCTCAATGTCACCGCCTTTGGTGGCTCGAGCCGAGTTGATGTCGATCGAGATCAGTGCCTCGGTAGGATCCAGCACGATAGAGCCGCCCGAGGGGAGTCGCACTTCGCGCTGGAAGGCGGTCTCAATCTGGCCCTCGATCTGAAAGCGGTTAAACAGGGCGAGGTCGTCCTCGTACTGCTTGAGTCGGTTCTTATATTTCGGCATGACCATGCCGACAAACTCCGCCGCGCGCTGGTAGGCGGTAGGGTCATCGATCAGCACCTGATCGACGTCGTCGCGAAGGTAGTCGCGCACTGCGCGGATGATGACGTCGCTTTCCTGATAGATCAGGACGGGTGCCTTGTTTTCCTTGTTCGCCTCGGCAATGGACTCCCAAAGCTGCAGCAGGTAGTTCAGGTCCCACTGAAGCTCCTCGGCGCTGCGTCCCACGCCCGCGGTGCGGATAATCACACCCATGCCATCGGGCAGGTTCAGCTGTGACAGAGAGTCCTTGAGATCGCTGCGGTCTTCCCCTTCGATGCGGCGCGAGATGCCGCCGGCCTTGGGGTTGTTGGGCATCAGGACCATGTAACGTCCTGCAAGACTGATATAGGTGGTCAGGGCGGCGCCTTTGGTCCCGCGCTCTTCCTTGTCTACCTGCACGATCACCTCAGTGCCTTCTTTCAGCACGTCCTTGATGCGCACCTTGCCCTCATTTTCAGGGGCCCGGCTGCGGTAGTACTCGGGAGAGATCTCTTTGAGGGGCAGGAAGCCGTGGCGGTCCGCGCCAAAATCAACAAACGCAGCCTCGAGACTCGGCTCGACGCGGGTGACCTTCGCCTTGTAGACGTTGGCTTTGGTTTGAATGCGTTGGCGGTTTTCGATGTCCAGGTCGTAAAGCCGTTGGCCATCGACCATGGCAACCCTGACCTCTTCAGGCTGGGTTGCGTTAATCAGCATCTTTTTCATGACAATATCCAGTTGGCGACGCAACTGGGCGGTGCGGAGGCGGCTTTTTGCCTCCTGTCCTTGCGATCTCGCCACCAGTGGAGAGATATCATACCGGGACGCTTTGGGGCGCTCCGGTGTGCTGGTTACACTGCCTGCCACGCGTTTGTGGCGGCCTGACTCGCAATCTGCACCGCGCCATCATGTGTCGCGGGTTTCTCTTTGTCTGCCACGTGGCGCTCGAACAACCATTAGGGCTGGAGGGCTTGGCGCGGTAGACTCGCAATTCTCTTGTCGGCAGGCCCGCAGCGGGTAAGGCTGGGCTTTTCGCAATGTTATAAGTGCGGGAGTGGCTTGGGGGCACCGCCCACCGCTACAGCGGGGTTTGGGGCGTCGCCGCCGGGGCACAACTCCTCCGACGCGCGCACGGTAGCACCATGAGGGTGTGGTTTCAATGAATAGATGATGTGCAGAAATCAGGTTTTTTATGAGTGCTGGCGCTAGCTTAAAGGTCCGATTAGTCGATGTTGCCGCTGAAGAGGCGGGGCAACGTCTGGATAACTTTTTACTGCGGCACGCATCGGGGGTCCCCAAAACCCGGGTCTATCGGGCCATTCGTAAAGGGGAGGTCAGAGTCAATAAGGGCCGCTCCAAGCCTGACTAT
>JAAEZV010000446.1 GCA_018222695.1 Gammaproteobacteria bacterium | reverse complement strand
GGCCCGGCGAACACCGCCACGGCACTGCAGACAAATAACACGGCCATGTAAACCAGCGCTCTCTCGTCGATAACATCCATTTCATCTCTCCGTCGTTTCATGGTGACTTGCTTCCCTGTCTCGTCAGGCCGTTTGCGCCTGTACACCATGGTTATAGCGACAGACGTGCCAGATTATTTTTATGGCGATTATTCAATGGCTTAGCCACAGCGCAGAGCGATAAAATATCAGGTATAGGTGATATTAGCCTTTCTTAAATGGCGTAAAGCACCTTTATAGGTGTATATTTCACGTATGAACCCACAAGCACCGAACATCATTGGCGAGTCACCCCAACTCGCGGCTGCGCTAGACCACATCTCCAGATTGGCGGCCATTGACCGCCCTGTTTTGATCATTGGGGAGCGCGGCACAGGTAAAGAATTAGCTGCGGAGCGACTGCATTACCTCTCAACCCGATGGGATCAGACCTTTACCAAAATTAACTGCAGCGCCATTGCTGAGACACTCCTTGAAAGCGAGCTTTTTGGCCACGAGGCGGGAGCGTTTACCGGGGCAACAAAGCAGCATATCGGGCGCTTCGAGCTCACCGATGGCGGCACGCTGTTTCTCGATGAACTCGCCACCATGTCACTGCGCCTGCAGGAAAAACTGCTGCGGGTGATTGAATACGGCCAGTTTGAGCGGGTGGGCGGCCAAAAGACGCTGCAGGTAGACGTCAGGTTGGTCGCGGCCACCAACGCCGATCTGCCCTCCTTGGCCGACGAGGGGTTGTTTCGCTGGGACTTGCTCGATCGGCTCAGCTTTGACGTAGTGCATCTACCCCCGTTGAGAGAGCGTGACGACGATCTCTACGAATTAGCGCAGCATTTCAGTGTTCGCATGTGCCGCGAGCTCGGCTGGGAATACTTTCCCGGCTTCAGTGACGCTGCGATCCGGCAGCTCAGCGCCCATCACTGGCCCGGCAATATTCGCGAACTCAAAAATGTGGTCGAGCGCTCCCTGTTCAGAACGACTGACCCGGAGCGCCCGATTAAGAAGATCGTGATTGATCCGTTTTCCTCGGCATCAGAGGCCAGCGCAACAGATACCGAAAAATCAGAGCAGACTGAGGTGACCAACTCGATCGAAGAAACACCCGATTGGCCCGTGTCCCTCAAAGATTTGCTCCGCGAGACAGAACTTGATTGGCTACAACGCGCGCTGGCAGCCTGCGACCAGCGACAGAATGAAGCCGCCAAGCTGCTGGGCTTGTCCTATGACCAGATGCGCGCGCTGATGCGCAAGCATCATCAGACCACCCGGCCGGGCCGGCAAAAGAAAGAGCAGAAATAGGTCGAAGCCTCGGCAAACCGCTCTGTGGGAGTAGCGGCTATGCCTCGGAACGCGCAGCCATCACCGCGCGATACACATTCACATTGCCCTGCGCCATCGCGGAGGTAGAAAAGGAAGCGAGCATGCGCTCTCGCCCCTTGGCGCCAAAGTCTTCAGCTCGCTCCGGCTCTGACAACAAGCGCTCGATGGCGGCCGTGAGCGCATCGACATCACCCGCCGGCACCAGCAGACCTGTCTCTTGATCCATCACCGCCTCTGGCATGCCGCCGGCGTCACAGGCGATCACCGCAATACCCGCAGAGGCGGCCTGCAATAACACCACGCCCAGACCCTCGGTTCGCGCCGGATGCACCAGAAAATCGAGACTCGGCAACGCGTGCTCGAGATCCTCGACAAACCCTACAAGCTGAACATGTCCGCTTAGATCGAGTGCGCGAATCTGCTCCCTGATCGCGGATTCCGACGGGCCCTTACCCATCACCAACAAATGCAAATTGGGCCACCGTCCGATCAAATCAGATAGCGCCTCCAGCAACACATCGTGACCTTTACGCGGAATCAGCTGGGCGGCGATACCG
>JAAEZV010000445.1 GCA_018222695.1 Gammaproteobacteria bacterium | reverse complement strand
GGTCGGTGGTTCAAGTCCACCCGTAGCTACCACCTCTCTTCACTTAACCCGTTACGAGCTGCCTTTAGACGCAGCGTCTAGAGACCCCTTGCGCTTATTGGGTAAAAGGATTCGCTTTACGAGGCCATCCACGCCTGTTTCACGATAAGTGAACAGCTTCGACGCCAGCCAACTGAATAACTGAGCTTTGGTTTCCAGATAACGTTGCTTTAACTCTGAACGTTGGGTCACCTACGCGACTCCGATCGCCGCAGGCTTCGTCGTTCTCACGACCCGTCCCGGAAACCCTTTGAAATGCGGGATGCCCTGCTCGTGATCCAAAAACTCGTCGTCGTCCGAGCACAGCACCGCATCGCTCGACAAAAACGCGCCGGCCAGCGTTTCGGTATCAGTCGCCTCCGGGTACCACCAGCCGTGGGGCACACGGAGATGCCCCGTTTTCATATTGGGCTGCACTGATAGCTCCGCGCTCACTGCGCCATACGCGGTTTGCAGTTCAAGCCACTCACCGTCTTTGAAATCTTCTCGTTTCGCATCATCGGGATGCATAAAGATCTTGGGCACCGGACACCGATCTCTGAGCTCTTTGATGTTGCGTTGCCCGGTCTGAAAAAACGGATCCTCTCGCACACCATTGAATACCAAGTAGGGGAACTCTTCTGACGTTGCCGGCCCCGGGCGGAAGTAAGGCAAGGGATCAAAACCCAGATCCCCGAGCACCGAGGAGGACAGCTCGACTTTGCCCGAGGGTGTGGCAAAGCCAGTCTTGCGATACTTGCGATATTTCGTCGGTGGGATCTCCATAAAACCCTGCGCCTCGAAATCTGCGAAGCTACGGCCAGAACGCGACAGACGATAGTCGAGCACCTCGTCGTGGGTGGACCAGGGGAACCACTCTTCAAAGCCGAAACGCACCGCTAGGTCCCGCCAAAACTGGTAGCTGTTACTGGCCTGCTCGGGCGGTTCTGCGACCTTTTGAGAGAGCCCAAGTCGCGTGGTCCAGTTCCAGGTATCGGCAATGTGATTCCGTTCCGAGAAGGCATCGCCGGGTAGCACATAGTCCGCCATCATGGCGGTGGGCGTCATAAATAGCTCATGCGCGACGATCAGATCCTGATTCAACATCGCCTTGTGAATCTGGTGTTGATTGGGGTAGCTCATCAGTGCGTTGTTACCGAGCGCAAAAAACGCCTTGATCGGATAGGGATCCCCATAGGCCATCGCACGGAAGACCTCACTGGGGTTCGCCATATGGCAACCCATCACGATATCGGCGTAGGGGTACCCCCAGACTTTTTCCGTGGGTGCCTTGAGCATCTCAGCTACCCGATAGGTATACGCCGGGTGCTTCTCATACCCCAGCTGCTTGGCCTTTTGCTCATTGGAGAGCTGATCGTGGAGCGCCAGTTCAGACTCAGGAATCATATCTGGATTGAAGCCGCCCAGCGTTTCACCGCCCACCACATCCAGATTGCCGGTCACCGCACGTAGAATCGAGTGCAATCGGATCGCAGACGTTGACGAAATTTGCATATCGGTAATGGGCGGCCAGGGAATAATCGCGCCGTCGGCCGTCGCATAGAGACGCGCGGCCTCTGCAATCAGCGCCTGATCGACGCCTGTGATGGCTGACACTCTCTCAAGCGGGTACTCATCGACTCGGGCCTTGAGTGCATCGAAACCCGTGCACCACTTGGTCACAAATTTTTTATCGTAGAGTCCCTCGTCGAAAATCACTTTTAGCCAGCCCAGACACATCGCTGCGTCGGTGCCAGAGCGCAGTCTCAGGTGCACATCAGCCACCTCTGCCTGCTCCGATACACGGGGATCAAGCACGATGACCTTGGCACCCCGTGCACGGGCACCTTCAATCATGTTGTAGATCGGCGTCCAGGAATGTTTCTTCGGGTTATGGC
>JAAEZV010000444.1 GCA_018222695.1 Gammaproteobacteria bacterium | reverse complement strand
GACCTCCTCGTAGGCGTCTGAATTCGACTGACCGGCATCGGCCGCAACGAACGGTACACTCAGTAGCGTAAAACATGCCAGAACGCAGCAAACGGCTAGTGCGAGGCCTTTCTTAGAGACTACCATGGGAGCGCGCAATACCTCCAAAAATGCATCTGCGAAGCACACATCACTGCCTCAGCGAACGCCTATGCGATCGCGTTCCAAAACGCATAAATCGGGTCGCTCGTGCCGCGCTCGCCTTTCACCATCTCTTCGAACATGCCGAGGCTCATCAGATCCTTGCTCGGCGATGAGGTGGTCCAGTCCATGACAAAGGTGCGCTGGCTGATCTTCCACACACCGTCACGCCGCTCATAACGATCGAGATAACGTCCACCGGTGAGCACATCCTCAGGCGCCTCCCCTACCGTCAGCTGATAGGCCACGACATAACTCTCCCCCACGGCGTGATCACCTTTGATATCGATCCAATTATTGGTCACCGTATGGGCCACTCTCGGGGAGACATTGTCCAGCAAAGCACCCACCTCGACCGAAAAGGTCCTGGCATCGCCGTTGAACACCCCAGTCACCACCGAAGCGTCCTCGTGGAAGGCCGTCATAATCAAATCAGGATCACCACGATCGACCCCCCTGGCCACTCGGCACCCCAATTCAACAATGGCCTGATGCGACAGCACTTTGTCCAGAGCCTGTTCGTCATTCATCGGTGTCACCTCCTCGCTGGGTGAAGCGCTGCTGGCAAATGCAAGCAGCAGGGCGTTGCCCGGGTCACTCAAATGGTGACCTCCCCGGGGAACGGCGGCGCTTAAATCAAAAGTCGGGTTAGTCTCGGCGTAGAGCGGCGGTGTGAACTGCATGATCCAATCGAGCACATAGCGGCGATGCTGCATCCGCCACTGCTGATCCCGTCTGGTGTGCTGGTCCAGATACCTCCCTCCCACAAGATGGGGCTGGGGCTCTCCGTCGGTGGGTAAGGTGACCCAAGCCATCACGTAGCTCTCACTGAGGGCTGAATCATCTGCAATCTTGACCCAAACATTACTGGGTCGATGCAGCGACATCGGCATCGTCTTGTGCATAGAGGCGATAGATGACGCGAACTCGGCTGCTGTACCCTGCATGGATCCGTAATCCACCGTGCCGCTATCGTGATAAGCGGTGCGGAGTAGCACTTCGTCTGCTCGGTCGATGCCCCGGGCATGCTGGACCAAGCGCTGCTCAATCTCGACTCGGGACAGGGCCTCCTGTATCGGCGACTCAGGCATTTTTACTTACCTCACCAGCAGACGATGCCGCCCTCTGGGGGGCGCCATCGATGATGTGCTGAGCGGCCGGCGTGTCTCGCGTCAGTCGCCCGCACATCAAGTCGCCATCAGGTCATTAAGTCGCTCATGAAAAGCCTGAACACGACGCTCCTGCCCCGCCAGCCAGTACCCCTGATAGCCGGCTGAGTTGAGACCTCGTTGTTGTATTTCAGCAATGCTGAGGTCCTGGTCTGCCGTGGTACCCAAGGTTTTTTCGCCATAACGAATGTGTTCATGGGCTGCGTCTTCGACGGGTAAATCAGGGCCGCCCGAGGGCGATGGCGTCATGGTTTGACCCTCCACGCGATTCACCAACCACCAGTGATCAAACAGGCATTGGGCCGGATCTGTAGGATGTGGTCTGGGCCGCAACAGTTGAATGCCGTCGGGCCCTACGGTGATGACGTTATTGGGGAACAGGTTATAGATAATGTAGTCAGTCAGCTGGTAATCCGCCCGGTACACATAGTGCTCGTAACCGGTATCGGGGCCCTTCTCCCTTTTGGCTGACTGAATATCCAGACGTAACTGGTTCCAGGTATCGCGCCCGACGTACTGATCGCTGTCGATGCCCCACGCGGCCGCCATACTCCTGAGTGGCTCACCGATG
>JAAEZV010000021.1:8097-13452 GCA_018222695.1 Gammaproteobacteria bacterium | reverse complement strand
GGGGGCTGACTTCCTGAGGGCAAGCTGGGCCGCTACATTTCAATGTAGCGAGACTTGCCGTAGTCTCCAGCATTCATCCAGTTGAACGCAAAAAACGCATAAGGAGACGCACAATGAGTTTTGTAGTGGTGGCTAAATTTCCCTGTAAGCCGGGTCAGGTGGAAGCAATGGCTGATCTGTTTAAGGCGGCGCTGTCGGATACTCGAGAATTTGCGGGCTGCGAGCGCATCGATGTGGTGCTGAACGAGGCGTCAGCGACGTATTTGCTGGTCGAATACTGGGATGAAGAGTCGTCGTATGACACGTACCTGCAATGGCGGACGGATACCGGTATCGCTGAGGTGTTGGCGCCGCATATCGAGGGAGGTTGGGATGGTATCTTGGCGTCCGTTGACCGCCTGGGAAAGATGCAGAATATTTAATGAAAAACATTAGGTTATTGGCCTCACCAAGGAAGTACTTTAAATGATTGAAAAGCCACTCGCGCTGCCTTGCGGTGCAGAAATCCCCAATCGACTGTGCAAAGCTGCGATGACGGAAGGTTTGGCAAGTCCCTCCGGAGAGCCCACGCCGGCGCTTAATCAGCTGTACGGCATATGGAGCGATGGTGGGGCAGGGCTCCTGTTGTCCGGCAACGTGCAGATCGATGGGGATCATCTGGAGCGTCCGGGTAACGTCATCATAGACAGCGAGCCCTCGGCTGCGATGCAAGTCGCGCTGGAGACGTGGGCGGCCACTGGGACCCGCGGCGGCAACCATTTTTGGGCGCAAATCAGCCACGCGGGCCGGCAGTGTCAAAAGATTGTAAATCCGCGTCCCAAGGCGCCTTCTGCCGTCAAACTTGGGCTGCCGGGAGGGCAGTTCGGGGAGCCTGACCCCATGACCGAAGAGGATATTGAGGCGGTGATCGCAGGGTTTGCGCGGTGCGCCAAGGTGCTGGTCAACGCGGGATTTACGGGCGTCCAGCTGCACGCGGCCCACGGTTATCTGCTCTCGCAATTTTTGAGTCCGCGCAGCAATCAACGAGAGGATCAGTGGGGAGGGTCGCTCGAGAACCGGGCCCGGTTGCTGCTGTCTTGTGTGGCGAGGGTCCGTGCCGCGGTGGGGCCCGCAGTGCCAGTTTCGGTCAAGCTCAATAGCGCCGATTTTCAACGTGGTGGTTTCGATTTTAACGAGAGCTTGCAGGTGGCCAAATGGTTGGAGCAGGCCAGCGTAGACCTCATTGAGATATCGGGTGGCACCTATGAGCAGCCCCGATTACTCAACCTTGAGGGTATGGAGCCTGTTGAGGAGCAGTCGGTGGCCGCTTCCACGCGTGCACGAGAGGCGTATTTTGTGGACTTTGCTGAAGCGATGCGCAAAGAAATCAATATCCCGCTGATGGTCACGGGTGGGTTACGACGGCTGGACGCCATGAACGCCGCGCTAGAGACCGGTTGCGCCGACATGATCGGGATTGGCCGGCCGATGTGCGTGGTCACCGATGCGCCAGCACAATTGTTACGAGGGGCCGCAGAGCTGCCTCGTTTCGAGTCAACCTTATCGCTGTTGCCCCGAGCACTGCGCTTCCTCAATGGGATCAAGCTTGTCCGCACGGTTGGCGCATTTGCGACCCAGTACTGGTTCTATGAACAAATAGCGTCGCTGGGCCACAGTGGGACCACGCAGGTTGATTTGGGGGTCATGGCCGCGACCAAAGCGCAAACCAAAGCGGCGAACCTGTGGCTGGAGCAGCGCAAGGCCCTAATCAGTGAAGAGCCCGACCAGGCTGCCTGACGTCTGCCAACGGACAGTTGCGTTCACCAATGTAGAAAGAGGTCTGCCTTCATGACCGTTAACGCTTATCGACACATGGCGCTCGTCTTGGCGGGTTGGTTCATTTCGAGCGCCTCAATCGGCCAGCCTGTAACACGCGAGAGCCTCGCTCATGCGGAGATGCTCCGTGCGCAGGCAATGGCGGGAAGTAACGCCATGGCAATTGTCACCTCGCTGACCACCGAGGTGGGGCCTCGGTTAGCGGGGAGTGAGGCGGAGGCGCGTGCCCGTGTTTGGGCCCTCAATACGCTCACCGAAAAAGGTTTCGCTAATGTCCGCAACGAACTTTTTGAGATGGACGCATGGGAGCGACATGAGGAGGGCGCCGAGATTCTGGCGCCATATCCCCAGCCTCTGGCAGTGACTGCCCTAGGCGGTTCGGTCCCAACTGACGAAAATGGCTTGAGCGCGGAGGTCGCGTTATTTGAGACGCTTGAGGATTTAAAGAGAGTACCAGAGGGTAGCCTCACGGGTCGCATTGCCTATGTAGGGCATGCGATGCAGCGCACGCAGGATGGCTCGTCCTATGGCTACTTCAATGAGGCCCGCACCGGCGGTCCGAGTATTGCAGCTGGCAAGGGCGCGGTCGGATATCTCATTCGTTCTGTAGGCACCGATAGCCATCGTTTCCCGCACACGGGATCTCTTCGTTATCGAGAGGAGATGCCACGCGTTCCGGCACTGGCGCTGTCGAATCCGGATGCTGATCAGCTGGAGCGAATTGCGGCGGAAGGTAAAACGCTCTCTGTTCGCATCAAAGTGGACAGCTCCGAGGTGCTTGCTGCGCAGTCCGGGAATGTTATTGGAGAAGTCGTTGGCCGGGAGGCGCCCGACGAGATCGTGGTCATTGGCGCGCATCTGGACAGCTGGGACCTTGGCACAGGTGCTGTTGATGACGGTGCCGGTGTGGGTATCACCATGGCAGCGCTGGAGTTGATAAAAGATGCGGGCTTGGCACCCCGGCGAACTATTCGATTGGTTCTTTGGGGCGCCGAAGAGGTGGGCTTGTTGGGGGCAAATGCCTACCGTGACCGATACGAGGCATCGTTGGGTCAGCACATTATGGGTTCAGAGAGCGATTTCGGCGGTGGCCGGGTCTGGAAGGTCACCGCAGACAGTCAGACCGAGGCCGGTGACGCGCTATTTGCCGAGATTGCTCGACTGCTGGCGCCGATCGGTATAGCCCCGGGCAGTGATGACCTGCCCGGTGGAGGGCCAGACCTGTATCCGCTGATCGCGGCGGGAGTGCCGACGTTGCGACTCCACCAGGACGGGAGAGATTACTTTGATCTGCACCACACGGCAGATGATACGGTGGACAAGCTCGATGCCGCGTCATTGGACCAAAATGTGGCCGCTTTTGCCGTCTTCGCATGGCTCGTGGCAGACAGTGATATCAGTTTCAGACCGGCGGTCGAGTAGGCTTTCGGGTTGGCCTAATAAAATGGATCCATCTCGGTATCAGCCGAAGAAAGGCCGAGTGTTATTTGAGAGAGGCGAGTGAGTGATGAGAGTTAATAGCAGTGAGCGTGCAGTGCGCGGTGTCAAAAAAGCATTTGTGGCGATGACTGGCGCGCTGGCGTGCCTGGCGCTGCTCGCCGGATGTGCCGACAAACCGACCTATGACGTCGACTACGATCAGAGCTTTCCTTTCGCTGAGTACAAAACCTATCGATGGTACGACGACGACCATAATTCGAGAGAGAGTCAGTACCGGCGCTATAACAGTAGTGATCAGCGTGTGCGAAACACTGCGGATCAGGAGCTGATGCAGCGGGGTTTGCGTCAGGGCGCCAGGGGTCAGGCCGATTTTTGGGTGAATTACCATGTGACCAAGCGGCAAACCCAGAAAATCAGTGGGCAAGAGCAGGGCATGCATGGTGGCGTCGCCGCGGGAACTTATGGCCGTTCAGTCAGCGTGGGTTATTCGTCGGGGCAATCGGTCAAAACCTATGAAGATGGCACTGCCATGTTTGATGTGATTGATATCAAAACCGGCAGGATTGTCTGGCGAGGTGTCGCTGAGGGGCGCCTTAAAAACAACATGTCCAAGGCTGATCGAGAGCAGCTCACGATTACTGTGGTTCATGAGTTGTTGAAGCAGTTCCCTCCGAAATAGGTCAGCCGGAGCAGGTTGCGTTATTGGCTTCGCGTCGAGCGTGACGGGCTTCTAAAGCAAGGACTGGCGTGGTCTATCACCCCTCCGGAGCGCCGCGTGTGCCGCGCCCGAGGGAGTGGTAGAGGAGGCTGCTTTACGCCTCCGGCAATATCTCCAGCGTCACCTTGTTAATGGTGGCATTGATCTCGCTGTAACGGCGGTCGTTCAGCTGCCGCTTGATCACCGGCGCGCCGCGATCCATGCCGATATCGGTGCCTTCGTCAATCGAGAATCGTGAGGCAATGGTTGTCTCCAGTCTACCGCTGGCCGCCGCTCCGCCATTGACGACAAGCCTGACGTCGGCGCCTTTGCCGATGCCACCTCCGTCATAGTAAATCTCAAGGCGAATATCTGAATCTCCGGCGCTGAGCTTGCTGGCGCTTTTCACCGTGACCAAATCACCGAGATTGTTGTAGGTATAGGTCGGATAACCGTCCTCCACATACAGCGCCCACCCGCCGAAGCGGCTACCTTGCGCAATGATGATGCCGTCCGCGGTTTGCCCTTCGGCGACCGTTACGCTCGCAGATATCTGGCCGGAGGTGTTCTTCATGTTCAGAACGGCGTCCTCATCCAAGCCCTTTGCGCCGGGGTATAGGTCTAGCGTGGTTCGGCCCGCCATGATGGTGGGGCGCCCTGCAACCGCTGGCAGCAGTCTCTCGAGCAGTCGATCGTCCAGCGGCAGCACCTGATTCGCAATCGCTTCCTCCATGAAGGTGGCCCTCATGGCCTCAAGCCGCTCCGGATACTGCTCGGCGAGATTATTGTGAAGGCTGAAATCCTCAAGGGTGTTGTAGAGCTCCCAGCCGTCATCATTGGCGACTGTATTCATCTTCACGGTTTCCCATGGCAGCTTGACCGTGGTTCTTGCCAGCCAGCCATCCTGGTACAGGCCGCGGTTACCAATAATTTCGAAATATTGCTTGGTATGACGCTCAGGGGCAGTCGCATCGTCAAAGCTATAGACCATACTGGTCCCCTGGATGGGTATCTGCGGCACGCCATCAACCACCGTTGGTTCCGGAATGCCGGTTGCCTCGAGGATTGTCGGCACCACATCGATAACATGGGTGAACTGCTCCCGAATTTCCCCTTTGGCGTTGATGCCATCGGGCCAATGGATCACGGTCCCGTTTCGGGTGCCGCCAAAGTCACCGGCGACTTGCTTGGTAAAGGCGAACGGCGAGTCGAATGCGATCGCCCAGCCAACCGACATATGTGCGTAGGTATCGGGCCCGCCCCAATCATCGAGGTGTGCAAGCTGTTCCGCATCGGTTTCCGGGACGCCATTGAGATACTTGTTCCAATTCCAGTTACCCGTTTGATCGCCCTCCGGGCTCGTGCCGTTGTCGCCACTGATATAGATGACCAACGTGTTGTCC
>JAAEZV010000021.1:0-8087 GCA_018222695.1 Gammaproteobacteria bacterium | reverse complement strand
GTGTTGTCCAGCTCTCCCAGATCATCAATCGCGTCGAGTAAGCGGCCGGTTTCATAATCAGAGTACTCACTGAAAGCGGCATAGACCTCGGCTTGGCGCGCATAAATTTTCTTTTTATCGTCGTTTAAGCTGTCCCAGTCGGGGACGCTGGCGGGTTTGGGGGGTAGCTCAGTGCCGGCGGGCACCACGCCACGCTCAATTTGCGCCTGCAGAGACTCATTTCGGACCGCATCCCAGCCCTGGTCAAACTGCCCTTTATATTTCTCAATCCACTCTTGAGTCACCTGATGCGGTGCGTGTGACCCCGCTGAGGAGTAGTAAATGAAGAAAGGTTTGTCTGGGCGCATGCTTTTCTGCTCACGGACCCAGGCAATAGCCTGATCTGTCATGTCCTCCAAAAAGTGGTAATCGGGCTTGTCGGGGGTATCAATGATGGTCACGCCATCATGCAGTGACGGCTCATACATATTCTCTTCAGCCCCCAAGAAGCCGTAAAACTTCTCGAATCCCTGTCGCGTGGGCCAGCGGGTCTGCGGCCCGCCCGCAGTGGTTTCTCGGCTGGGGGTTTCGTGCCACTTACCAAACGCCCCCGTGGCGAACCCGTTCTGGCGTAACACTTCGGCGATAGGTGCGGCGTTGTCAGGAACCACTGTGGTGTTGCCCGCATAGCCGGTCGCGATTTCAGGGATCGACCCCATATTGACCTGATGATGATTCCGTCCGGTCTTAAGTGCCGCTCTGGTTGGGGCGCACAGCGCGATGGTGTGGAAGCGGTTGTAGCTCAGCCCATTATCCGCGAGCTTTTGCAGCGTCGGCATATTGATTGGGCCGCCAAAGGGAGAGGGGCCGCCAAAACCAATGTCATCTAGCAGCACTATGACCACATTGGGAGCTCCCTCCGGTGCTTTAACCTCCCAAGGCGTCGGGAGTGGCACGTTCTCGGGCAGCGCTTCAGTCACGGGCGCGGGCGCCGGTTGGGCTATGGGTAAGCGCGTTCGGTCGAAGTCGTCGGTTGCGACGACCTGTTCGTTTCGTGACAGCAGCACAAACGCCACCACCACTACCGCACCCAGAATGAGTAAGTTGTTTCGCATGACTACAACCTCAACATTTGTTTGGTTTTATAGGGTGACCATACCAAATTCCGCAGCAATTAAAAGCCCTTCTTGGGACCCGCATCCGCCGAGCAAGTTTTTGTCACCCTCTCCGAAATGATGGGGTAAGAAGCCGACGGTCAGGACGGCGTCGTGAACGTGCTGGGGTTGCTGGCCCTAAAGCGGAGATTTCGGTCACGAGCAGCACCGCGATGACGACTTAATGTGCCCGCAGCGCTTTACCGTTATGTCGACGAGGGTACTATGGGAGAAGCTTTTCGGGCTCAGGTGCCCGTGACAGGAAAAGTGTACCCAGAGCAGACTGAGGAAGCCGCATGAGCGCATTGAAAGGGATTAAGGTCCTGGATTTAACGAGTATGGTTTCGGGTCCCGTGGCGGCCATGATGCTGGCGGACCAAGGCGCAGAGGTGATTAAGGTCGAGCCGACCACCGGTGAGCAAATGCGCCATATTGGGCCAACCGTCAATAAAGTCACTGCTGCGTTTTTTTCCTGCAACCGCGGTAAGCAGTCGATTGCCGTAGACCTTAAATCTGAAGAAGGCAAAAAGATTCTGTTTGATTTGGCCGAAAGCGCCGATGTGTTGTTGCAGAACTTTCGACCCGGAGCGATGGAGCGCATGGGTTTTGCTGAGCCGGTAATGCGCAAACTCAACAAGAAGCTGATCTATGTGTCCATCAGCGGTTTTGGCGAAGACGGTCCCTATGCGCATAAGCGGGTTTACGATCCCGTCATTCAGGCGCTCTCCTGCGCGACGGACATTCAGGCTGACCGCACAACGGGTCGGCCACAAATGTTTCGGATCATTATTGCCGACAAGGTCACCGCAATCACGGCGGCCCAGGCCATTAGTACCGCGCTTTATGCCCGGGAAAAGACGGGTGAAGGACAGCACATTCGCCTGTCTATGCTTGACGCCATGCTGAGCTTGTTCTGGCCGGAAGCCATGGCGGGGCTGACCTTCGCTGATAAGGAGTTTGATGTGCGTAAATACCAGGGCGCGATGGACCTGATCTATGAGACGAAAGATCGATTCATTACGGCGGGCGCGATATCCGACAAAGAGTGGCAGGGCATGTGTCGCGCGCTTAATCGCGAGGACCTGATTGAGCACCCCCACTTCAACACGGCGCAAGGACGATTTACGCACAACAGTGAGCGTAAGGAGGTTACCGCGGAAGAAATCAAGAAGTGGTCGAGCGAGGAGATTCTTGCGCGCTTCGATAAAGAGGGGGTGCCGTGCGCCCCGATTATTGACCGCTCGGAATTGCTCGCGCATGAGCAGGTGGTCGCCAACGGATCTATAGATCGTCTTCAGTTCGAGGATTTTGGTGAGGTGCGTCAGGCGCGCCATCCAGCGAGGTTTGATAAAACACCCGCTAGCGTGTCGCGACCGGCGCCCAGATTAGGTGAGCACGGGCGAGAGATTCTTGCGGCCATCGGCTATGACAACGAGGCGATTGAGTCATTAATTAGTGCAGGCCGGGTACTTGGGTAGCAGGGGGTAGAGGAATGTCTGGGCAAAAGACGTGTTTGGTTATCGGCGCGGGCGCTGGAATCGGTGGCACGGTAGGGAAGAGGTTTGCCGAGGGGGGCTACCACGCCGCACTGTGCCGACGCAGCGACGTGGATGGACTCAACGGCATGGTCGAGGACTTTAAGGGTGCCGGCCTGTCAGCGAGCGGGCATTTGCTGAATGCGGTGGATGATGGCGCGCTGGAAAACGTGATTGAAGAGGTCGAGGCCATCGGTCCGATCGATACCGTGTTGTATAACCTCGGCGCTCAGATCGGTAACCGCTCTTTGGATGACACGCCGCTCAAAACTTTCGAGCTGGGGTGGCGAATGGCCTGCTTTGGCTTGTTCCGCGTGGCCAAGGTGCTGGTGCCGCTGATGATCGAGCGGGGGCATGGCACGATTCTGGTCACGTCAGCTACGGCTGCCATGAGGGGAAACAGCGGCCAGCACTCCCATGCCGCGGCGATGGCGGGGCGTCGGCTACTTTGCCAGACCCTGAACGCTGAGTACGCGGCGCAGGGCCTGCATGTGGTGCACATTCTTGTTGATGGCGCAGTTGATGCGCCGGATACCCTTGGCAAGATGCTGGGCGCCGAGCGTTTTGAGGCGCTGAGGGAGGCCAAGGGTGGAGATAAAGACGGCTTACTCCTGCCCGAGAAGATGGCGGAGACCTATTATCATCTCGCGCAGCAGCATCGCTCAGCTTGGACCCATGAGCTTGATCTGCGTGCCTACTCTGACCTTGCCTGGTGGAATCATGAAGTCCACATTTGACGACTCATCTTTCGTTCAGTTTCCGCAATGAGCCTGACTGTAGAACCCTCCGGGGCAAGTTGTGGGGCAGCGATTACAGGGGTGCAGCTCAATCAACCCTTGTCCGGTGACTTGGTAGCGGAAATCCGAGCGCATTGGCTGGAACATAAGGTGGTCGCCTTTCCCGATCAGCAGCTAACACCCGCTCAGTTAGTGGCATTCAGTGAGCACTTTGGTGACATCGGTCAGGATCCGTTTTTTGGGCACATCGACGAGCACCCGCAGGTGGCTGCTATCCAGCGAAATGCTGATGAGACGACCAGCATATTTGCGGAGATCTTCCACAGTGATTGGAGCTTTATGCCCGTCCCGCCTGCGGCCACTGCGCTGTATGGCATCACGATCCCCCCGGTCGGCGGCGACACGCTGTTCGCTGACCAGGTGGCTGCCTACGAGCATCTGCCCGATGATCTGCGGAACAGGGTAGAGGGGCTCGACGCCATTCACTCAGCTGCCTTGGGTTATGCGCCTGATGGTGCCTACGGTGAGGCCGATCAGGAGCAGGGGCGGAGCATGAAGATCCTGCCAAGCGAGAGGGCGCTCGAAACCTATGAGCATCCGCTCGTCAGAACGCACCACGAGACTGGCAAGAAAGCGTTATTTTCCTCTGCCGCTTATATCAAGGGTTTTGTGGGGCTGGAAAAAGAAGAGAGTGACGCACTGCTGATGGAGCTTTACGTCCACCAGAGTCAGTCCCAGTTTGTCTACTCGCACCGCTGGCAGGCGGGCATGCTGGTCATGTGGGACAACCGATCGTTACTGCACGCCGCCACGGGCGGTTACGATGGGTATGATCGTCTTCTACACAGAACAACCATCTCAGACACCCAGTTTTAGTCAAGGAGCCCAGCCGTGTCATCCAATATTGAATTCCTGTTCGACTTTGCAAGCCCCAACGCCTACCTGTCTTACCATGTACTCACCGGCGTCGCCGAGCGGAACGGCGCAACGCTGACGCTCACCCCTGTGTTGCTGGGGGGGTTATTCAAGCTCACTAATAATCAGGCGCCGATGGTGGCTTTTGGCGAGGTCAAGGGAAAGCTCGACTACGACATGCTGGAGACCCAACGGTTCATCGCAGCGCACCAGCTCGACAAGTTCACGTTCAATCCCCATTTTCCGATCAACACCATCATGTTGATGAGGGGTTTTATTGCGGCGCAGCAGCTGGGCGTGGTCGACGATTATGTGGCAGTGAATCTGTCTGCCATGTGGGAGCAGGAGCAGAACATGGGAGATCCAGAGGTGGCGGCCGGCGTGTGGCAATCAGCGGGTCTGGACGCTGCCGCACTCGTGGAGGCGATTCAGACGCAGCCAGTGAAAGATGCGTTGCTGCACAACACGCAGCAGGCCGCTGAGCGCGGCGCTTTTGGTATACCCACCTTCTTTGTCGGTGACGAGATGTTCTTCGGTAAGGAACGCATCATTCAGATCGAGAAGATGATTCAGCAGACCGGCTGAGTGTCGCTGACTTGGAATGATGCACGGCGGGCCGGTTTGCGGCTAGGCGAGTGACCTAAAGTACTTTATGCAATGCATCGAGCATGGCGTTGGGCGCCTCGACCATGATCGTGTGCCCTGCACCGGGTAGCACTTCAACCACCGGCGAGGGAATCGCCTCCTGCAGGGCACGAGTACTGCGCACGGGGGTCAGTCGGTCTTCGGCCCCAAGAATGAGAAGAGCAGGGCATGTGACCTTGCTAGCCTGATCTGTGCCCGATGCGTACTCATTGCACGCGCGCATATCATGGAATAACACGCCCGGGCCTGATCGCTCGTAGAGTCGCAATGTGTTGCCGATCATCCAGATGCCCGAATTTCGGTTGCCGCCAAACTGATGGCGCTTGCTGAAGCCCCACTGGGTCAGCATGTCAAACGCGGCGTGATCATCCGCCTCGGCGGCATTGAGGATGGCATCCGACACGGGCATCGGCGAGGTGGTGCCAACGAGCGCAATCGCTCTGACGCGTTCGCTGTGCGAGGCCGCGCACTCGAGCGCGATCAGGCTGCCCAGGCTGTGACCCACCAAAGCGGCATGGGAGATATCCAGTACGTCCAAGACGGCGATCACCCAGCTGGCCATCTCTTCCACCGTGGCCAACGGGCTTCCCGTAGAGCGCCCATGACCGGGCAGATCCAATGACACGACATTGTTGCCGTGTCGCGCAAAATGCCGGCTCGCGAGGGTCCACACCGTGTGGTCCATGCCCGAGCCATGGATAAATACCACGGTGGGCTTGTCTGCCTCGATCTCTCGGGAGTTCGTGTAGCAGTAAGCTGTCTCGCCGTTCACCTCAATGCGCATCAGCGACTGCCCCCCGCTGCCTTGCCCGCTGCACGCAGGCCCTGCTTCAGGTCCGCTATCAGGTCCTTGGGATCTTCGAGGCCAATTGACAGGCGAATCGTGCCTTCGCCAATGCCGCCCGCGGCCAGTGCCTCGGCGTCCATGCGGTGGTGGGTGGTGCTCGCCGGGTGAATGACCAGTGATTTGGCATCACCAATGTTGGCAAGGTGTGAGAACACGCTGAGCGCATCAACAAAGGCGATGCCTGCTTCACGTCCGCCGGCTAGATCGAAGCTGAATACGGCGCCACATCCGTTGGGCAGCAGCTCTGTGGCGAGTGCTTGGTCGGGATGGCCCTCGAGCTCAGGGTATCCGACCCGCGTGACCTGCTCCTGCTCAAGCAAAAACGATGTGATGGTGCGGGTATTCTCGACGTGGCGGCTCATGCGCACGCTGAGTGTCTCGATGCCCTGGAGAATGTGAAACGCCGACGTAGGGGCCATGCAGGCTCCAAAGTCGCGAAGCCCCTCTTTGCGTGCCCGCTGGATCATTGCAGCAGGACCGAATTCTTCAGTGAAAATTAAGTTATGAAACCCTTCGTAAGGCTCTGACAAAGTTGGAAATTTCCCCGACGCTTCCCAGTCAAACTGGCCGCTGTCGACGAGCAGCCCACCAATCACAATGCCGTGTCCGCTCAGAAATTTGGTGGCCGAGTGTTGAATGATGTCTGCGCCCAGCTCGAAAGGCTTGATCAGGTAGGGCGTGGTCGTGGTGGAGTCCACCATCAGGGGTAGCCCGGCGGCATGCGCAACCTCGGCAATAGCCGGAATGTTTAGGACATCAAGGCTAGGATTGCCCAGCGTCTCGCCGAATACGAGGCGAGTGTTGTCCTGAATCGCGTTGGCGAACGCCTGGGGGTCGCGGGGGTCCACGAAGGTCGTTTCGATGCCAAACCGGGGCAGGGTATAGGCCAGAAGATTATGGCTGCCGCCATAAAGCGCTGCGGAGGCCACGATATGCGAGCCGGCACCCATCAACGTGATGATAGCCAGATGAAGCGCTGCCTGACCGCTGGCCGTCGCAATAGCACCTACGCCGCCTTCCAGTGCCGCGATGCGCTCCTCGAGCACGGCGTTGGTGGGGTTACTGAGCCGCGAATACACGTGTCCGGCGCGCTCAATGTTGAACAGCGATGCCGCGTAATCCGAGTCGGGGAAGCAAAAGGATGCCGACTGGTAGATCGGTGTCGCTCTCGCGCCCGTCGCGGGATCAGGTTGCGCACCGGCATGTAGCGCCAGTGTGTCGAGGCCTGGGTAGTCAGGTCCTGCCATGATGTGCTCCTTGTGGCGTCACGCCGTCAGATACTGAGGCCGCCGAGTTTCGTCTCCAGGTATTCTTCAATACCCTCACGTGCGCCCTCCCGGCCCAAACCGCTCTCTTTCATGCCACCAAAAGGCGCCGCGGCGCTGGTGGGGTTAATGTCGTTGATACCGATAATGCCAAACTGTAACTGTTCAAAGGTGCGTAACGCCCGGGCCAGGTTCTGGGTATAGATATAAGCCGCCAAACCATAGTCTGTGTCATTGGCCATGGCGATCACATCGTCCTCGTCATCAAAGGGCACCACTGCAGCGACGGGCCCGAAGGTTTCCTCACGATAGATGAGCATCTCTGGCGTGACATTACTGAGTAGCGTAGCACCGTAGAAGCATCCCCGGTCCAGACCGTTCTCGGTCAAGCGCGAGCCGCCTGCAAGCAGGGTTGCTCCGTGACTGACGGCGTCCTGTACTTGTCGGTCCACCTTTTCGATTGCCGACTCATTAATCAGCGGACCGATACTGTTAGCCGGATCCATGCCGTCACCCGCTTGCATGCCGCTCACGCGCGCCTGCAGGGTCTCAAGGAAAGGATCAAGGATCCGTCGCTGCACGAATATCCGATTCGGGCTGATGCAGGCCTGACCGGTGTTGAGAAACTTCACCAGCGACACCCCTTTGGCGGCATGCACCGGATCGGCATCGTCATAGACGATGAAGGGAGCGTGACCGCCGAGTTCCATCGATACCCGCTTCAGCTGCGGGGCGCAGGCCTGTGCCAGATGCTTGCCCACCGCGGTGGAGCCTGTAAACGTCAGCTTGCGGACCGCGGGGTGAGTGCAGAACACCTCGCCGATCGGTTTTGGGTCGCTCGCCGTGACCAGATTCGCCACACCCGGCGGTAAGCCAGCCTCTTCGAGGAGTTTAAAGACGGCGATGGCGCAGAGTGGTGTGCTTTCGGCGGGCTTTAGCACCACGGTGCAACCCGCGGCGAGCGCCGGGCCGAGTTTGCGCGTCAACATGGAGATGGGGTAGTTCCAGGG
>JAAEZV010000443.1 GCA_018222695.1 Gammaproteobacteria bacterium | reverse complement strand
ATGCGGACCCGATCACCATCTGCTGCACACCAAACCAGTCGTTGTCCAGGAGCAGGTCAGCAATGACGTAGCCAGTCATAAACAAGGGGAAAAAAATGCATCGCTGGTCCTCAAGCTGCTGAAGCTCCCTGGCCTCAGATTGCGTCCGCGCGTAATGATTGTAGAGACTAGGGAGCTCGCTGCGATGGGGCATCGCGTCGGTAAACCCCCGCTCGGAGAGTTCACCCGGCTTCATCACCACATGGCTCGCCATGGGAAAGAACCCATAGAGCCGCTCGCCGACGGCAATGCCTTCAGCATGGCTCGCTAGCACCTCAGCGATACCCCATACCGTGACCTTGCCCCAGGGATCCTCCCCGGTGGGATAAAACTGCCAGTATCCAAATAGGTCTCCCGAGGCGGCATAGGTGACGTTATTCGCCGTCATCGCAAACTTGTCGATGGCGACCAGTATCTCGCCCTCACCGGGCGTTGGCAGATCACCCTGTACCACTCGAGTGTGGTGATAATCAGATCGGTCGACCCACATTTCCGTGAGCATGGGCATCTCCTGCCGCTTCATAGGCTTTAGTTAGCGAACGCGCGCTTTAAAACAATTCAATCCGTCTGCCGCGAGGCTTGGGCACTTTATTTTCTTCGGGCAGGGTGCACAAACGCTCCATACGCGTCACCGATCCGTCCGCGTATTCCCAGATCAGCTCGTCGCCGTCCCGGTAGCGGCGCACCACTCTCGGCCCCCAGCCAAAAGCATAAAAATTAAGCATTTTGTCTTCCCATATCATGCTCGCCGAGGTGCGCATACAGTGCTCTTCACCGCCCAAGGTAAACAGCACCGAGCCTTCGGTGTCGTTGGTATTGAGCCCTCCGGTGCTGTTGGGGCCGTAGTCGTGGATGAGCCCCGCTGATGTCACAACGACCCGGGAGCCACACTGCTCGACCCGCTCAACATGCCCCACGTGGGCGCCCGACACGCCGCGCCACAGCCCCCGGATATCGTCGGCTTCAGCAGGTAAGGATTCAGTACACTCCGCCAGTATTGGCAGGGGAAAGTGATTGTAGGCACATCCTGGCGTGTTGCCCTTGGGAATCTCGGCAGCGCGGACACCCGAGTCATCCAATATCGGCAGCTCACAATAGTTAAGCATCGATCCGTCGCCGGCCAGCGTTGCTGGATCAGTGGTGAGGGGCGGTCGAGCGGAGAACCAAGCGAGCCAAACGATATAAGTGAGGATACTAAGGAGCGCGAGCACCCCTCTGGTCACTGTCTTTTTGATCATTTCACTCACTCCTATCAATCCGTGACGCCATCTGCTCAATAAGCTCCCCGCAAGAGCAGGTACGTGCTCCGACTACCGCTTCAAACTGGTCAGCGCACTGATGGCGCCTCGATAAGAGGACCGAAGCACCCCCGAGGCGCCGGCAAAAAAAAAGGCGGCCTAAGCCGCCTTTTTCATTAATCACACTACCCAAGATTAAAACTCCCAGGCTGCCTGAATACCGAACACTTCTCCTCTGGCGAGGTAGCGCATGTGTGAGCCTCGTGCCAATGGCACATCGGCAGCGCCTGTCGCGAAATTCTCGTCCGTGATGTTGCGGCCGTAAAGCATCAGCATCCAACTGTCTCCGCGAAGACCCGTCCGCAAGTTAACTGTCTCAAACCCCGATTGCGCATCGATCGGATCAAGATCGCCAGTCATGAGGTAGTCGTCAGTAAAGTTCACGTCCAGTTCGGTGAACCACATCATGGAACCAATGGGCTGCATGAACTGAGCTCCGAAGGAGCCAGACCACTCGGCACCGCCAAGGTTTCTGCCCGACAAATCCTGCGCGATCCCAGTTTGGTTACCCGCTGCATCAAACAGCTGCGCGCACTGTCCATCGGCCGAAGTGATATTAGGAGACGATGGCGTCAACCCCCCCGGCGTCACAAAATTGGCA
>JAAEZV010000442.1 GCA_018222695.1 Gammaproteobacteria bacterium | reverse complement strand
GTCGACCGACGTGCTCGACTGGCAGTCCTTTTTTACTGTGGGCACGCTGATCACGTTAATCATCGGCGCTGTGGTGCTGGTGAACTGGATCAACTTTGCCCGCGGCGGCAAACAGATTGCGGCGGCGCTGGGCGGCAGACTGGTTCAACCGGGTGCGGACGACCCACTGGAACAGCGCGCAGCAAATATCGTTCAGGAAATGGCGCTGGCGGCCAATATGCCCGTGCCGTCACTGTTTGTATTGGACGAAGAGCCCGGGATTAACGCCTTCGCGGCGGGTACCAGTCCGGCCAATGCCGTTGTGGCGGTGACGCGTGGCGCACTGACATCGCTCAACCGGGATCAGCTTCAGGGGGTCATCGGGCACGAGTTCAGCCACATCCTGAATGGCGATATGCGACTGAGCATCCGGCTCGCTGCGATGCTCAGAGGCATCACCTTTATTGGTGATGTGGGCAGCATTTTGCTGCACAGCGCATCACACCGCCGTCGGTACCGGAGCAGTAAAAAGGATGATGGTCGCGGCGCTGTCCTGGCCATCGGCCTGGGTCTATACCTCATTGGTCTGCTGGGAGGCTTGATGGCCGGGCTCATCAAGTCCGCCATCTCCAAACAAAAGGAATATTTAGCGGACGCCTCAGCGGTGCAGTTCACGCGCAACCCAGAGGGCATCGGCGACGCCTTGAAAATCATCGGTGGCTACGGCCCCGGCACGTTTGTTGAAACCGCCCGTGCCGAGGAAATGTCGCACCTGTTTTTCGGTCAGGTGAGGCACCGTTTATGGAGCGGCTTCGCTACCCACCCGCCGATTGAAAAGCGTATCGAACGGATCGACCCGCAGTGGGACGGGGAGTTTATGGCGATAGCCGCACCTCAACCCGCCTCATTGCAGGATGCTGAGGACGACCCAGGAGATCTGGCTGCCGTTGCCGCCATTGGCGCGACGCTTGCAGTCGCAGGCAGCTTGCAGCCTGACGCTAGCGAGGGAGTCGGCGGCCGGGATGAGGATAAATTGCTGCTCAAGGAGACAAAGGATTCGCTGTGTGCGATGGCACTGGTACTCGGCATGGTGTGGGACCCCCAGCACGAGCAGACCCAGTGGCGTGCGTTATCCGAGGTGGAGATCAAAGGCCTTGCCGAGACCACCCAGCGCTGGTGCAAAACCCTGCGGGAACGCTCCGCCGCGCAGCGACTTCACCTGCTCGAGCTTTGTCTACCCACGTTACGGGGCATCTCGGTACCGCAGTATCAAACTTTTCGCGAACTGCTACTGACCTGGATCAGCGCCGACGGCAAAACCGATTTATCAGAGTGGTGCCTGTTTCAGATGGTCCGTCACACCCTCGACGCAACGCTTCTGGATACGCGCCCTGCTCGACCGCGACACAAAAGTTTGACTGCAGTCACCAGAGAGCTGGCCACCGCGCTGGGCACGCTGGCCCACCTAACAGAAGAAAACACGGAGCATGCTTTCGACAGAGGTCGAAACCTACTCGAGTTACCGTTAACCCTGCCCGAGACTCCCTCGCTCACCGTCGCAGAATTTGGCAAGGCGGTGGATGCGCTGGCCGGATGCTATCCGCTACTGAAAGTACAAGCGCTAAAAGCCATGGCGGCGGTCGCGGCCGACGATGGGGAAATCAGTGACCTGGAAATCACATTGGTCAAAGCCATGGCGGTGGTGATGGACTGCCCGGTACCCGACGTCATGCTTGAGGCCCACGGGATCAAACTGAGCACAACCAACGGTTAAGACCACGGCCTGTCTGACGGGCTATTTCTCCGACCCTCCCGTCTGGCCCGGCTCTATCTGTTGATCCTTACCGCCCTGATAGCCTAAAGTGCGGTGACTTGTTCGGAACAAGTGAAAGTGCGCCGCGCGCAGTCATAACCATAACGATTTTGTCTCGAGAGGACTCTAACCATGCCGTCAGCCGAAGAC
>JAAEZV010000441.1 GCA_018222695.1 Gammaproteobacteria bacterium | reverse complement strand
ATATGCAGGGCTTGAGTGGGGCGATCCCAATGGATATCCCATCGTCGCGCTTCACGGCTGGCTAGATAATGCGCTGTCATTCTCGGTGATGGCACCCTTTCTCAGTCAATACCGACTCATTGCGCTGGACCTGTCCGGTCAGGGGCTGAGCGATCATCGCTCACCGGATGCGACGTATCACATTTGGGATGACGTTCCGCAACTGCTGTCGGTGATTGCGTCATTGGGGCTAGATGAGCTGGTTGTGATGGGTCATAGCCGCGGCGCGGCGATCGCGGTGCTACTGGCAACGGCGCTGGAAGAGCAATGCTCCCGCCTGGTGTTGCTGGACGGCATGTTGCCGCGCCCTGTGCCCGAGGAGTCCGCTGCACAGCAGTTTCTGCAGTCGCAGCGCGATCACATCGGGCTGACGGCTCATCGACCGCGTACTTTTGGGGATTTGGAGGAGTTCGTTAGCGCCAGAGTGAAGCTGGGATTTTCACAAGATAGCGGAAGAAGACTTGCCCCCAGAGCATTGCGAGAAACTAAAGAGGGCTGGGCATTGACCCATGATCCCAGGCTGAATCACGCCTCCGCAGTGAAGTTGAGTCCCGGCATGTGCTCCGCATTTTACGCCGCCATGACGCAGCCGACATTAGCTTTGGTAGCGGAGCAAGGTTTGCGTGTGAGAGGGGGGCTGGAAGCGTCTCTCGCGGTGGTTTCAGAGATACCGAACTGTCGTGTCGAAACGGTGCCCGGGTCTCACCACACCCATATGGAAGAGGGCGCGCAGCCTATTGCTGAGCGCCTTGTGGACTTCATCGGGGCGTAATGCCCTAGCTCAGGAATTCAGCGCGCGACGCGGGGTCGGATTTGAAGACGCCACCGAGAGACGTGGTGCGAGTGCTGCTGTTGCCGTCCTTCACGCCACGGGCTTTCACGCAGTAGTGCACCGCAGAAATGGTGACCGCCACATCGTCGGTACCGAGCAGGGTTTGCATCGCGACCAGAACCTGCTGCGTAAGGCGCTCCTGAACCTGAGGACGCTGCGCAAAAAACCGCACCAGCCGGTTGATTTTGCTCAATCCGATCACCTTGTCTTTCGGGATGTAAGCGACCTTGGCGGCGCCGTCGATGGTCACAAAATGGTGCTCACAGGTGCTGGTTAAGTCGATATCTTCGACGCAGACCATTTCCTCCACGTTCATTTTGTTTTCGATCACGGTGATCTTGGGGAATTTGGAGTAGTCGAGTCCGCTGAAGACCTCATCCACGTACATCTTGGCAATGCGGTGCGGCGTTTCCTCAAGACTGTCGTCTCTCAGGTCTAGTCCCAGTGCCTGCATGATGTCGCCAAAGGCGCCACGTATGACTTCATATCGCTGATCGCGTGACAGATCATTTGTCGTCATCGGCGTTTCCAGGCCGCGCTCCAGCAGGGCGCCTCTGACTGCGATGGCTTCCTCGGTCAGTGAGCCCGGGAGGGTGGTTGGGATCTGGGATGCTACCGGTTGAATTGCCATGTCTACCTCTACCCAATGTGTTGTGTATGGTTAGTACTGACCGCGTACTGGTTCAGATTTCAGCAGCGAGCGGTCCCGAACCCCCCAGAACGGTGTGGTCGAACCCCAACAGGTTGCTCACCGGGGTCGCAGGGTTGACCTGTGGCATCATGGATCTTCTACCGAAACCTTGCCAAACGGCCGCGTTGATTGGATTTTTCCACCGAAGCTAAAAACCCCGAATAATGTTGCGTCAACTCAATAGACTATCATGAGCCGTCTAAAATAATAGACATATCGAATGCAGACTTTCCGGACAAAACTGAGTCAAGTCGAGACCGCCCTGCAGGATGCTGACGTTTTCTGTGGTCATGGTTATGAGTCAGTGTGGGACGAGGCGGTAGCGCTTGTGTTGGGCGCGGCGGGCCTTTCGCCAGAGCAGCCGCTGTCATTGTTGGATCAGCCTTTTCCCGT
>JAAEZV010000440.1 GCA_018222695.1 Gammaproteobacteria bacterium | reverse complement strand
AACCCGCACCGAGATAGGGGCCCATCAGAAAAATGCTCACCGGCAGCGCACGCCGATCCTCAGGAAAGTAATCGGCCAACAGTGACCACGAAGCCGGCGTCACACTCGCCTCCCCCGCCCCAACACCCATGCGGGCGACACCGAGCTGCCAGAAATTCTTGGCCAAACCACAGGTCACACAACTGACCGTCCAAATCAGAATCCCGAATACCAGCACACGAATACGGTTAGCGCGATCAACAATACGCCCCAGCGGAATACTCAGAATGACATAGGGCAATACGAAGGCCAGCCCTTGGAGGAAGCTGACTTGAGAATCAGACAGCGACAGATCCGTGCGAATCGGATCAACCAGGAGGTTAATGATCTGTCGATCGATAAACGAAAACGTATACGTTGCCGTTAACAGCAACAACGCCCACCACGCCGCGCTGCTGCCAACACGATGTTCACTCTTCACAAATCTCTCCCTTAACGTCAGCTGAGAGCGTCAGCCACTGCAAGCAAAACAGAGAGTGAACACCGAGGTCAAAAAAAGGGAAGGCAACAGCCTTCCCTTCTCACAGTGGCATCGCGCGATGGCGGTGACTCAGTAGGTATAAGCGACTCTCACGCCAAATGTTCTGGGTGCACCACCCCATCTGGCAGAGTCAAGTGTGCCCACATCTGCTGCGTAGTCGAAATACTCCTCGTCTGACAGGTTTTTGCCGTATACCGACACCCTAATCTTCTCATTTGAAGAGGTATAGGTCAGGCTGGCGTCAAGCAAGCCAAATGATTCCTGCTGTAACCAGGGCTTGTTATATAGATCGGTCATGTAGTCATCGCGCCAAGAGTAGGCAACCCGGGCCAGCATCGAGGAACTGCCTGCAATCTCAAATTCATAGGTCGCAGCGACGCTATAGCTCAATTCAGTCACCTTTTGGAAATCCCAACTGCTGGCAAGCTCATTGTCTTTACCGTCCACAACGCCATCTGCATTAGCATCGAAGTACTTGATGTTGGTGAACTCGGGATCAACGGTGCCGATAGATCCGTCGAGTCTAAGATTATCCGTGACTTGAAACTGCATCTCAGCCTCGAAACCGCTGATCTCTGCCTCGCCTGCGTTGAAGTTAATCAAGCTCGCGCCGCAGTCATCACAGGGGTTGTTAACGAACAGGATCAGATCCTCGTAATCCGCCATAAAGTAAGCAACATTCAAGAGACCGCGCCCATCAAGAAAGCTGGTTTTGAAGCCTAACTCGAAAGAGTCTACCGATTCAGGGTCAGTCGGCCCTACTGCGTCCAGAGTAGCCGCCCTCGCATTAAAGACTCCGCTTGCGAATCCTCGTGTCCAGCTCGCGTAGGCCATAGTGTCATCACTGAAGTGATACGTTGCCGCCACCTTTGGAGAAAAATCAGACCAGTCCTTTTCGTTGGAGGCGTTGTTCGTGCAGGAAGAGAAGTCCAGTTCACAGGAGCCCAATACACCGATATCGATCTTCTTCTCTTCCTTGGTCCAGCGGCCGCCTACCGTCAGCATGAGAGAATCAGTGACCGACACATTAGCTTCACCAAATATTCCGGTCGTTTTGTGCTCAGTCTCAGAATAAGTCGCGGCATTAAGTGAAATAAAGAAGTTTCTTCTTTCGCCAATGGAGTAGTCCTGATCGAAGCGATTCACTCCGACGACAAAGTTAAATCGATCAGAGAAAGTAGATGAGTAACGGACCTCGATGCTGGTTTGGTCCTGCTCTTCTTTGTTGTCGTTGAAGTGGAAAATCGTAAAGGGCGTGCCATCAAAGTCAGTACTGGAGTTGTACTCCACTTCTCGATAACCGGCGATAGCCGTGACAACGCCGTGACCAAGATCCCATGTGGCATCTAACACCAGAGAACTTGTCTCTAGCTCGGTATAGCCAATCAAGTCATGATTTATTTCGTACTTATCACCCGGCGGCGTGTATCCCCACGTGTTC
>JAAEZV010000439.1 GCA_018222695.1 Gammaproteobacteria bacterium | reverse complement strand
TCGACCTCGCACTGAAGTGGCCCAATGACCTTTACCATGGAGAGCGCAAGGTGGGCGGGGTGCTGATCGAACTGCTGGGCCAGCAAAGCGGCGCGATCCCTGTTATCGCCGGTATTGGAGTCAACGTGAACATGCCTGCGGAGGGTGCAGAGGCCATCCAGCGACCGTGGACCGATCTGGCCACTGCGCGTGGCACACAGCTAGACCGCAATCGACTGGCCGCACAATTGATCAGCCAGCTGGCCTCAGGGCTCATGGACATTGCAGGCGGCGAAATGGACAACTGGCTTGCGCGCTGGCGGCAGCGGGATTTCTTGCATGGCCGGCAGGTGCTGGTGGAAGGCTCGCCCACTGTGGCCGGAACGGCGGCGGGCGTTGATCAGCATGGCGCGCTCTTGGTGACTACGGAGACAGGTCAGTCGGTAGTGGCGGGTGGAGAAGCGACTTTGCTGGAGATTGGAGCGGCAGTATGACTGAGCAGACGCCTTTGCTATTGATTGACGCAGGTAACACTGCGATCAAGTGGCGTCTTGCCAATGCCGAAGCGCTGCTGGACGCCGGGGGCTCAGTCTCGGATGTATTGAGCCTCTGCGAGCGTGTCAAGGCAGAGCCCTGGGGCGTGGTGGGGCTGGCGAGTGTTGCCAGCGATTCGGCTGACGCCGAGCTGATAACCGCGCTGACAGCAAGCGGGGCTCGGGTGGTGCATCGCGCGACGGCACAGTCAAACTGTCTTGGTTTGGTGAGTAGCTACGCTGAGCCAGAGCGTATGGGCGTAGACCGTTGGCTCGCCATGTTGGCAGCGCATGTTCACAACGAGGGTGCGCTGTGCGTCATTGATGCCGGCACCGCCGTGACCGTGGACTTGGTGTCCGCAGAGGGTGCGCATGATGGCGGGTATATCTTGCCGGGAGCTGATCTGATGCGGCGTGCCTTGAGCAGTGAGACTGACAGGATTCACGTTGGTGCTCTCGAGGCGCCGACCATTGGGCCTGGTGTTAACACGGAAGCCTGCGTCACTGCAGGGTCCTGGCGGGCCGTGCTCGGCGCAGTGCAGTCGATAACGGCAGAGTACCCGGAGCATCTCGCGCTACTCACCGGAGGCGGTGCAGCCACGCTACAGGATCTTGGCTTGGCGGCCACATACAGCCCCGACCTTGTTATGGAAGGTCTCAGGCTGTGGTTGTCTCAAACGCTTGACGATCAGTCCCCCTGAGGGGATGATTCGCACCCCATCGGCAGGGGCAGTTTTGTTGCTCCATGTCCCACGCTTCGCTGGCGTAGCTCAGTAGGTAGAGCAGCTGATTTGTAATCAGCCGGTCGGGGGTTCGATTCCTCTCGCCAGCTCCATTTTGCCCTTGCGTTAAAAACAGCGCCTCAAATGGCGCAGACGTAGGCGTCGCCCTCATTTACGAGGGCTGCGGGAAGCGCAGAATTCCCCCTCCAGCCCTGTTGACACAGGGGGTCCAGATCTAGAGAATGTGCGCCCTTCCGGAGGGGTTCCCGAGTGGCCAAAGGGATCAGACTGTAAATCTGACGCGCGAGCTTCGGTGGTTCGAATCCACCCCCCTCCACCAAGGATAATGCCGGCGGGGGTTGTAGAGCCTCCGATGGCTGGTGTGGGTCCCGGGGTAGGTAAGCGGTTACCGCGGGTATAGTTCAATGGTAGAACCTCAGCCTTCCAAGCTGATGATGCGGGTTCGATCCCCGCTACCCGCTCCAAACAGGGCAGCAGTTTTGCTCATATAGCTCAGTCGGTAGAGCACTTCCTTGGTAAGGAAGAGGTCACCGGTTCAAATCCGGTTATGAGCTCCAATTCGGTATGGCGCCGAGGGCGAAATACCGGGAAGTTGATAGAGAGGCGCAGACAGGGCGCCGGACAGACAGAAACTCAGGAGAGTGTGTCGCCATGGCAAAAGAGGCATTTGAGCGTTCGAAGCCCCACGTAAACGTGGGCACGATTG
>JAAEZV010000438.1 GCA_018222695.1 Gammaproteobacteria bacterium | reverse complement strand
TGTTGCTGCCATCCGGTAGGCCGGCCGGCAACCCAGAAGTCGTGTAGCGATCATCATCGTCGACAAAACCATGGATGTTGGCGAATTCGGTGGTGCCACCATCGACCGCCAGATCCCAGGTCATCGAGTCAGAGATCAGCCAGCGCATGGCGGCCCGGACACCCGAGAGTTCGGCGTCGTTGTAGTCTTTGCCGTCTCGACGGTTCTCAAGATAGCCATCGTCTTCGACCCAATAGCCGGAAATCTTGGTCAGGAAATTATCGCTCACCGGAATATCGACGCTACCGCGCACGGCGGTGCGACCATATTTACCCGCGCCGGCCTCGATGAAGCCACCGAAGGACTCACCCGGCTTTTTCATGATCACGCTGAGCGCTCCGCCCGTCGTGTTACGCCCGTAAAGCGTCCCCTGCGGGCCGCGCAGCACCTCAATTCGCTCCACATCAAACAAGGTCACATTGTTGATGTTCTGACGGGTGATGTAGACATCATCGACGTAAGTGCCAACCGGCGGATCAAAGGTCGCGATGGATTCATCGTTACCCTGCGCCCTCAGGTAGTACATGTTGGCCGTACCCAGACCCGTATTGTTTCCACCAAAAAGGTTGGGCACTACGTGGATAAGGTCCAACGTGTCGTCAATCTGCAGCTGCTCTACCAGCTCTTCCCCGAAGGCACTGACGGCAATGGGCACATCCTGAACCGAAGCCTCCCTGCGTTCAGAGGTGACAATCACCTCCTCGAGCTGAGCGGTGGCAATGCCCGGTAAGGCGGCGGATACGGCTGCCGAAATCAGCAACGGCAAACTCATCTGGTAACGATGGTTTTTCATGAAGAGACTCCCCTGTGAGCTTATTTTTAACGCGGTTGCAGTGACCGCGTAGGTATTGTCATATCCGTATATCATTATCGCTTATAGTCAATCAAGATAACCTTGTACCTGTAAGAGTGCGGCCAAAACCGCGACTCGACACTCAAAGGGAGCCGGAATCATGGCGGGACTGCAACATTCCCTGGCACTGCAGAAAGATCTTAACCAGCGCGCACGCGAGCGCTTCACTTCCTCCATGCGGGCCTGGGTACTCACCGATCTCGCGGCACAAATGCAGGCAGACTACGAACAAGCCAGTACCGACGCGGGTGAGAGTCATTCATCGGGCGAGGCAGTTCATCAATTCCTCAAGGAGCGAGGCTTATTTAAGTGGTACTCCAGCCTGCGCTGCGCCACTCAGGAGCTGGTCTGGCAGTCTGTGCTGCGCGCGATCGAATCGGACCCCGACTCCGTCAATGACATCAGCACCGCAACCCCAGCCACCCACGGTGGCTCTCTGGCGCTGGACGAAAACGTCGCTCTGCCCGCTTACATCAATACGATGGATGTGCACCTGATGCCGGGTAATTATCAGGGCGGCCACAGTCAGGGTGCCGAAGCCGGTGTTGTCTATGACAATGGACTGGACGTTTTTTCATTTGGTGTCATGGGTAAGAACCTCGATGACATCGGACACTCCATGGCCAACTTCACGCGCTTGAAATGGCCGGACTTGAGTCCCGAGCTGATTGTCGATGTCGGGTGCACAATCGGACACAACACGCTGCCGTGGAAACAAACCTTCCCGGAGGCAGAAGTGCACGGCCTGGATGCCGCCTCACCCTGCCTGCAATATGGCCATGCCCGCGCGGAAGCCATGGGTATCCCCATTCAGTTCAAACAGGCGCTCTGTGACGCACTGCCTTACAGCGACAGCAGTGTGGACGTGGTGTTTTCGTCCATGTTCTTACATGAATTGCCAACCGAATTGATCAAGGCCTTCTTCAAGGAAGCTCACCGCATCCTGAGGCCGGGGGGCGTGCTGATTAATATGGAGTTGCCACCAAATGACGCGCTAGGTGCCTATGACGCGTTTTATCTCGACTGGGACTGTTTTTATAACAATGAACCTTTTTACAAAGATTTCCGTGA
>JAAEZV010000437.1 GCA_018222695.1 Gammaproteobacteria bacterium | reverse complement strand
AAGGCCGCGAGCAGGGGGGGCGCCTACTGGCCCTGAATGTTCATCCGTGGCTGGTGGGTCAGCCGCACCGCGTTCGCACGGTGCGCGAAATACTTGAGGCACTGTTGGTAGCGCGCGGCGAGGCGATATGGCATGCCTCGCCGGCCTCGATTATCGAGGCGGCGACAGCCTAGCCGGGATTAAACGGCCTTCGTTGCGCCAAAGAATGCAACCGACGCGATCGTGATCCAATAGAAGTAGGCCAGTCGTTTGCCTAGCGCGAGGCTCTTCTCTAACTGATTCTCTGCTTCCTGATTCGGCCCCTCGGCCAGTACGCGAAACAGCGTGGTCCACTCCCTCATGATGAAGCGCAGTTTGAGACCAATCATCAGCGTTACGCTATAGAGCAGAATCTTGATGGAAAACCAGTACTGCATCGGCCCGACATTGAACGGCCCATAACCCAGTAATGAGCTGATCGAGGTAATCACCATTACCGGGATCAAGACAAAGCGTACCCGCTCATCCCACAGTGTGAGCTGAATCCCTCGGTCGGTCTCTCGGTAGACATAAGCTGAGATGCACAGAGCTAGCCAGCCGATCGCGAGCACCCATACCGCCACAAGGAAGTTGCCCCCATAAGGCTGCACACCCCAGAGGTAGCCCATATGCAAGCCAAGCGGGAGGAGGCTGATGATGCCTATTCGCGCCAGGATGTCGATGTTGTATGCCGTCTGCATGTGCCGGCGCCGCTCTTCCATCGACAGGTCGCGATTAATGACGTGGGTCGACGTGTTGAAAACGCCCCATTCGCCGCCCAGCCAATACACCATGGCAATGATGTGTAGCCAGCGCAACACGGCCAGTTCGGTAATGCCCATCAGTTCTGCCCCCACAGACTAAAGATATAACATTATATCAAAATGATCGGCGGTGCATGTGCCGCGCCAGCGCTTGAAAGCGCTACAAAAGCTGAACACGTAAGCCCGTCCAGTATGTAATACACCTATTTTGATATATCATTAGGTCTTATTGGCTATTGCACCGCTTAGGTACAGGGACATGGACGATATTTTTAGCTCACATTTGATTGGCCAGGTATCTAAGTCCTCGCCGACGCCGCTTTATCACCAACTCTATTCCCTGCTCAAAGCAAGAATTCTCGATGGCACGCTGGCGCTGGGGCTTCGATTGCCTCCTGAGGAGCAGCTGGCCGACCTGTTCAAGGTGTCGCGCATCACGGCTAAGCGCGCGATGGATGATTTGGCCACTGAGGAGTTGGTCGAGCGACGGCGTGGTCGCGGGACCCATGTGATTTACCAGTACTCGCCAAAACCCGTGCAAGCACCGCTGACAGGTATGTTGCAGGAGATCGAGAGTATGGCGCGCAACTCTTCGGCGCAGATTCTCGATTACGGTATGCGGGTGCCCCCCCGGGCGATCCGTGAGGACCTTCGACTCGCCGACGGCGAGACGGCGTTGCATCTGTTGCGGGTCCGCGAGCGCGATGGCATGAAGTTTGGGCACTACAACAGCTGGACAGCCGGGGTGGACATGCCCGCAGATCCGGCGATTTTTGAGAATACCCCGCGACTCAGTTATTTCCGGCAACAGGGTTTGGAGGTCAGCCATGTGACCCAAACGCTGTCGGCGGTCTCTGCCGATGCGTCGGTGGCGGGGGCTCTGGATGTCGCTGAGGGGAGTCCGCTACTGAGTCTGACCAGACGCTCTTATCAAAAGACAGGGGCGGGTGACGAACAAATACTGGATTTTCTCGAGGTGCTGTATAACCCCGCCCACTTCCAGTACTCAATGGACCTCACCCTGGACTGAGAGATCAGATCAGGCCCGCTTTTTTAAGGCCTTCGATCACCGCTGATTGCTGTCCCATAAAGTGCGACCGGTCCGGCACCGTAATCGCACCTTCCTCGTTGACCAAGTTATCTTCGGGATAAAAATGCGGCTGCTCGTATGTTGAGCGGAACAGTGA
>JAAEZV010000436.1 GCA_018222695.1 Gammaproteobacteria bacterium | reverse complement strand
TATCCGGTTGATGGTAAAAGCGGGGCATGCCGGGCACCAGATTGCCGGTCGCGGTGTTGCCATTAACCCGCAACCAATAACCGCCGCAACTCGACAGGGTGTAGTCGTAGGGCCGTCCGAAGCTTTGATTGGGGGTGGAGGGATCAAAACCCCCTTCGGGAATTTCCTGAATTTGCGAGAGCGCCATGATCCAGCGGGTCCCCGAGGGGAAGCTATCGGCAGGGGGCCGGCAGTAATCCCGGGTTTGCATCCACACGCGCAGGGAGTCGAGCCAGAAATCCCCCTGTAGTAGCTGCTCGGGGATCAGATCGACGGCGTTGCCTTTAATCGCCTTCACTTCAGCCAGCACCACCAAATCGGTTGCTGACGCGACCTCGGAAAAGCTCCCTTCCCACAGACACCCGCAATCGGCGCCCGTGGCGTCCGGCTGACTCAACGCCCCGTGAGCTAGCAGAGCCGCCAGCAATACAGAGAGAGTGATGATGACGGGATGCCGCAAGGCAGGTTTACCCGTTGAGCAGTCGGGCCGCATCCATCGCGAAGTAGGTGAGGATGCCGTCAGCGCCTGCCCGCTTGAAGCAGAGTAGCGACTCGAGCATGACCGCATCGCGATTCAGCCAGTCCTGCGCAAAGGCGGCCTGATGCATTGCATACTCACCGCTCACTTGATAGGCAAAGGTCGGCACCTGTAGCTCGGTTTTCACGCGCCGCACAATATCCAGATAGGGCATGCCGGGCTTCACCATGACCATGTCGGCGCCTTCCTGAAGGTCCAGTGCCACTTCATGAATCGCCTCGTCACTGTTGCCCGGGTCCATTTGGTAGGTCTTCTTGTCGCCGCCTTTGATGTTGGCAGCAGAGCCTACGGCATCGCGGAAAGGGCCGTAGTAAGTGGACGCATATTTCGCGGCATAAGAAAGTATGAGGGTGTTGATATGGCCCTCACTCTCAAGCGCACTGCGGATCGCGCCAATGCGCCCGTCCATCATGTCAGAGGGCGCCACCACATCGGCACCAGCCGCCGCATGGCTGAGCGCCTGTTTGACCAGCGTGTCACTGGTCACATCGTTCAGTACATAACCGGCCTCGTCGATGATGCCGTCCTGACCGTGGGTGGTATAGGGGTCCAGTGCGACGTCGGTAATGACGCCGATATCAGGTACCGCCGACTTCAGTTCGGCCACCGCACGTTGTACCAATCCGTCAGCTTGATAGGCAGCTTCGGCCAGCAGAGACTTGCTGTCCTGGCCGACCACGGGGAACAGTGCCAGTGCTGGGATGCCCAGCCCCTGCGCTGCTTTAGCCAGTTTAACCAGTAGGTCGATACTCAGGCGTTCCACGCCCGGCATGGAAGGAACTGCCTCGCGCTGTCCGCTGCCCTCCAGAACAAAAACCGGGTAGATGAAATCCGCGGGACTCAGCGTGCTCTCGCGCACCATGTCGCGGGCAAATGCCGACGCCCTGAGTCGTCGCATTCGGGTGTGGGGAAAGGCTCCGCGTGCACTCATGATCGACCTCCCTTTACTTATAGAGCCGAAAAAGCTGCGCTGGCAGCGGCTACGGTGGTGGCGATGTCGTCATCGGTATGGGCGGATGACATGAAGCCGGCTTCAAACGATGCGGGAGCGAGATACACCCCGCTGTCGAGCATCAGATGGAAGAACTGATTGAAGGCTTCCACATTGGAGTTAATGACCTGATGGTATTGGGTCACCGTCTCGTCTTCGGTGAAGAAGCCGCCAAACATGGAGCCCAGATGATTCGTGGTGAATGGCACACCCGCGCTGGCCGCGGCTTCGCGCATGCCCGTGCACAAGTCGCCTGTGCGACGGAACAGATCATCGTAAAAGCCGGGCTCACTGATAATCGACATGGTCGCCAGGCCTGCGGCCATCGCGACCGGATTGCCGGATAACGTACCTGCCTGATAAACCGGGCCCAGAGGAGAGATTTGTTCCATGATGTCGCGG
>JAAEZV010000435.1 GCA_018222695.1 Gammaproteobacteria bacterium | reverse complement strand
GCGGTGGTCTACCCCGAATTCCTGACTGATGACTCGCGGCTCACTGTGGCGACGGTGCGCTCCGCGATCGATCACGGTGCGACTGTGGCGACGTATCTCAAGGCCACTAACATCCGCCATGATCAGACATTCAGTGTCGAGGCCACTTCGACCTTGCCTGGCGAAAATCACGAAGTGACGATCCAAGCCCGGGCAGTCGTGAATGCGGCCGGCCCCTGGGTGGATCAGGTCTGCGGACTAGAGCAACCGCAGGCACCCAGATTGGCGTTGAGTCGGGGCGTACATTTGGTGTTTGACCATGCCGATCTACCCGTTCGCAATACGGTTGTGATGCGTACCCCGGACGCACGGCGAATCTTTGCCGTGCCGTTGGGGCATTACACCTACATAGGGACTACCGATGACTACCACCCGGAATACGAATACTGGCCACCGGTAACCGATCAGGATGTCAGTTATCTACTGGCCACGACGCAGAGGGCGATGCCCGCGGCGACGCTGTCGCCAGATCGCATTGTGTCCGTCTGGTCCGGTATCCGACCTTTGGTGGGTGATGGCTCTGGCCGTGCCTCGAAGGAGCTATCACGCAAGGACGAGGTCTGGACCTCACCCAGTGGTCTGCTCTCTGTGGGCGGCGGCAAGTTGTCGGCCTATCGCGCCATGGCAGAGCGCATTGTCGATACGGTCATCGAGAACCATGGCTTTGTAGGGAAGCCCTGCACCACGGCAGATATCCCATTGCCCGGGGGCAATGCTGTGGTGCTCGCCAGCGACCTCACAGGCATTGGCGATGTTCAGGCGGAGCGGCTAGCGCGTTTATACGGCGCGGAGGCGCATAGGCTTACCGGCAGTGCTGGCGAAGAAGCACTGGTGAAAGCCGAGGTGCGGCAGGCCGTGCAAAAGGAAGGTGCTCTGCGACTCGAGGATTATTGGGCGCGGCGGAGCAGCCGGGCGTGGTTTGACGAGGGCGCGGGTTTACCCGTCCTGCATCAGGCAGCCACTGCAATGGCTGAATTACTGGGTTGGGATGACGCCCGAAAAGCGATGGAAATCGGGAACTGCCACGACATTGATCGCGCCAGTCGAGCGGATTTTCAGGCGAGTACGACAACGCAAGGAGCAGGCGATGATTGCCGCGCAGCTGGCTGAACTGATTGGTACCGAGCAGGTGTCGGCCGATGCCGAGATTCTCGCCGCGCATCGTTTCGATCGGTGGTGCCTGAAACACTGGCAGGACTGGCAGGGGGAGGCTTTGGACGCGCCCGCTTGCGTTGTTCGCCCGCGTGATTCGAAAGACGTTCAGTCAGTGGTGCGCTTTGCCGCCGAGCATAATATTCCGATTGTGCCCTGGGGGCTGGGGAGCGGTGTATGTGGTGGTGTGGAGCCGCGCCCCGATCAGATCCTGATCGATATGAGCGCAATGGATCAGGTGCTGTCGATCGACGAGGAAAACCTGCTGCTCACCGTCGAAGCGGGTATCAACGGACTCATCGCGGAGGAGGCTGTCGCAGAGCGAGGGCTGACTATTGGCCATTGGCCACAATCGATTGGTATCAGCTCGGTCGGCGGATGGATTTCGACCCGCGCCTCCGGCCAATTTTCGACTGCTTACGGCAACATTGAAGACATCGTCTACGCCCTTGATATGGTCCTACCCGATGGCGAGATGGTGACACTGGGTAAGGCACCTCGTGCGGCATCCGGTCCTGACCTCCGGCATCTGGCATTGGGGGCGGAGGGTACCCATGGCGTGGTGACGTCAGTCACTTTATCGTTGCGACGGCAACCAGAAACGCGACGCTTCAGCGCGTGGTACTGCGCCGACATGGCATCAGGGTTTCGTGCCCAGCGCGAGATCGTGCAGCAAGACTGGCGACCACCTGTGATGCGGCAGTACGACGCCTCCGAAGTAGCGCGACTGTTTCCGGACTCCGTGCAAGATGAGCAGTGCCTGATCTTGCTGGTGCACGAAG
>JAAEZV010000434.1 GCA_018222695.1 Gammaproteobacteria bacterium | reverse complement strand
ACCGAAAGCTGTTTTTTTCCACGTCGTTGACGATGCCGGTCAGCGAGGCGTCATTGATACTGATGGCGCCGACCTGAAGACGCTCGGCGACGGCCTTCGCGGCGTCAGCGTCGGCAGAGAACACCGCCGCAGAAAGTCCAAAAGCCGAATCGTTGGCAAGCGCAACGGCTTCCTCCACATCGCCATAAATGACAACCGGAATCACAGGACCAAACGTCTCGTCCTGCATGATCAGCATGTCGTGGTTCACGTTGGTAAGGAGCGTCGGGGGATACCAGATGCCGCCGGCATGAACAGGCTTGCCGCCCAGTAAACAGTTCGCGCCCTTCGCCAGCGCGTCGTCGACCTGCGCCTGTATGGTCTCCACCTGTCGCTCAAAAATCAGCGGCGCGATATCGCCAGCACCATCTTCGGTAGAGGTTAAAGACAGCACCTTGAGCTGCGCGAGAAGCTCTTCGGTAAAAGGCTCGGCAATACTTTCATGGCAGTAGATACGCTCGAGCGACTGACAGGCCTGACCCGTCATACCGATGGCACTACGAATAATGGCGCGGGCGGCGAGGGATATATCGGCGTCGGGTAGAACAATGGCGGGGTCCTTGCCGCCCAGCTCGAGAAACGCCGGAATAAAGCAGGCTGCTGCCTGCTGGCTGACCTGCCGGCCGGTTTTCACGCTACCGGTAAAACAGACGGCATCCACCTGCTCAATCATCGCCATGCCGGTTTCAGGGCCGCCCGTGACAATGCGCAGGACCGCAGCCAATTCGGGTACGGCGTCGAGTGCGCGCTGCAAGGGCTCAATGAATCGTGGTGTGACCTCCGAAGGCTTGAGCAAAACGGAGCAGCCCGCTGACAGCGCCGCGAGGCTGTCGATCATGGCGAGCAACAGCGGCACATTCCAGGGACTGATCACCGCGACCACCTGATAAGGAATCAGCCGGTGCTGATAGTGGACAGCGGGGACCTGACCCGACTGGCCGGCGCCCGCCAGCTCCTCAAGGATGGGCCCCGCGCGCTCGGCCCACATACGAATCAGCTCGACGGACTTGATCGCCTCAAACTGAGCGAAGGTAGATCGACCCGTATCGATCGAGAGCGCCTGCCCCAGCGGGCCGACCTCGGCCATCACCGCGTCTGCAAACCGGTTTAAGCAGGCCGCGCGGCCTGATGCACCCATTGCGACCCACTGGGCCTGCTCTGCGCGCAAAGCGGTGGTAATGGATGCGATGTCATCAGGTGAGGTAATGGGAATCTCGTGATCCCACTCCCCGGTTCGCGGGTTGCGGACCGGCAACATCGGCGCCGTCATGTCAGCTGGCTTCCTGCAGTGGCACGTCACCGAAATGTTTGGGTAACCCCGCCGCCGCGGTAAAACCGAACCACTCTTCCTCTGGCAATAGCTTGGCTACGTCCTGCCGCACACTCAGCAACGCCTCCAGATCGATCCCCGTGGTATAGCCCATCGACTCCAGCATGAACACCAGATCTTCGGTCACAATGTTACCGCTGGCTCCGGGCGCAAACGGGCAACCGCCCAAGCCACCGAGGGAACTGTCCAGCGTGGTGATACCCAGCTCAACGGCGCGAAGTGCATTGGCGAGACCCTGGCCACGCGTGTTGTGCAGGTGCACGCCGGTGAGATGAGACTCGCCGCAGCGTTGCCAGATGCCCGTGACCAAGCGTTCTAGCTGGGCCGGGTTACCCATGCCGGTGGTATCAGACAAACCTACCTCGGCGACACCCAGCCCCAGCACACGCTCCGCCATATCAATGACGAAGGATTCTTCTACGGCGCCTTCAATCGTGCAGCCAAACGCCGTCGACAGGCCCACCTCGAAGTCGGGGCGGTCTGCTTCCGGCACCTGATCGACCAGCGCCTGACAGGCCGCGATCTCCTCGAGCATTTGCGCGTGATCACGTCGCACATTTTTGATGCTGTGGGTCTCACTCAGAGACAGGGGAATCGAAATTTTG
>JAAEZV010000433.1 GCA_018222695.1 Gammaproteobacteria bacterium | reverse complement strand
GGTAAAAACCCGGTCACGCGCAACCCGGGTTCGGGTGCTAAAAGCGGCCATTGCAGCGGTCGGGTTCTAGGGGTCACATCAAGGATGGCGGAAATCGTCCCAGCCTCCGGGGTATCGGTGATGGCAGATGCCCTGCCAAACCAGAACACTTCCCATGCGGCCCATTCACGATCCCGCCAGCTGACTTTCAGCGGCGCTCTGGATTCGGCAGACTTTCCCCAGGGAAGAGGCAGATCCACCGATACACCCTTGAGATCTGATTCGATATCAACCGCCACCTCGCTAGCCACATTGATACCTACGGTGACGGCTGCAACGCCTTCGGCGGGAAGCGGGTAGTCGATGCCCCGCCAGGACAAGACGTCTGACACAGCCGCTTCAAAATCAAGCTGCGCCGCCAACAATGTGTCAGGTGCTGTCGCAAGCTGAGGATCCACTACAACAGCAACTTGCCGATCAAAAACGCGGGCGGTGATGCCCGTACTCTCGAACCCGGTCTGCGTGCGATACCGTAAATCGCCACTCAACGACGCCGCCTGCAGATCAAGTAGCGCAGAGGCGACCGTGGCGTTAGTCAGCGCCACGTCAACATCCACATCTAGCGTCCCGCCTAGATTGCGCAGGTCAAATCTGACATTTGCACTGGTTGTAGTGGGATCATCACCATCAACGGTCAGATCACGCATGACCGGATACGCTTTGGAAAGAGCCGGTAATTGCTCCAGTGCCGATACGATTTCACCGGGCTTACCATTGGACTGCGTCTGCAGATCCAGCCAGATATCATCGCTGCCCACGTGCAGCCCGACTGCCGTATTAACAAGCGAAAGTTCTGCCAGCTGACCCTGTGCAGACCACGCATCGATTCGCGTGTCATCAAGGCGTAGCTGGCTCTCAGCCAGGCGTGCGGCTGGCCAACCGGGCTGGTAGTCGAGCGTCACCCCAGAGAGATCGGCCGCCAGCTGCATAGTTTGGCTGGGGTGACCGTAGGGTTTGAATCCGCCATGCCATAGGAACACCCCGCTCTCAATCTGCCCAACCGGCAGTGCCTGCTGCAGCCACGCATAGGCGGGCGCCGGCATTCGGTAAGGCACATACGCATCGCGAATGCCCACAGGCGCATCCACCACCGAGGCCGCAAGCCGCATCTCGAGTGGCACCGAAGACTGCTTGGAAAAGGGAATATCAATCTCAAACTGCACCGCAGCATCATGATCAGGGGCACTCCCAAGCAGCACCCCACGCTCCAGAAATAAAGCGTCTCTCTGCCAACGGCCCTCGAGCGTCCCCAACACAGACGTCAGGCGAATAGGCTCCCGATAAACTTTGGGCAGTACCAGCTCAAAGTCCTTGGTATCAAACCAGGCGGTCGCACCCTCCTCATTGGCGGCAATCGAGGCGTCGATGCCGACGAGGCCAGGCACCTTTCTGAAAGGGTCCGTTGTGGCATCGATGACAGTCGCCGCCAACTCCCAACGATGCAATGGCTGGTCCAGTGCTTCCACGGTGAGCGCCAGGCGATCGACACGGCCGGCAGGGCTCAGTGTTTCGAGAATCTCGTTCGCCTTATCGGGCAGCAGTTCGCTGCCAAGCAGCGCCGCAATCAGAGGCGCTACCTCAAAGCGCTCGGTCAGCATCTTCCAGCCCCGCCCCAGACGATGCAGGTGTATTCGGGGAAGCAGGAATGTCTGGTCATCCGCGGTCAACGACGCGTCATCGATCCAGATGTTTGCCTCGTTAAACGGGCCCTCAACCACGCTATCTACGCGCAGTTGATCCAAATTGAGGGGTGTCCGGCCTGTCGCCGCAATCTGCGTCAGGTTGACCTGCATCACCCCAGTGGGCTGCCCCCCGCTCACCGTAAACCAAAAATCTGCTTGCCCTTCGGCTATGAGGTCCCATTGCAGCCACTGTGCCAAATAAGACACGCCCGCGCCGCTGAGGCTGCCCTGTAACTCACCGGAAAACTGGTTGAGCT
>JAAEZV010000432.1 GCA_018222695.1 Gammaproteobacteria bacterium | reverse complement strand
CATATCCCCGGCACCATTGGTATTCACCGCTTCGACCGGCTGCGCGGCCACCCGATGCAGCGTCTCGCCATCCCAGGTGATCGCACCCTCGGCACCCAGCGTGATGACGAAGCGGTTCGCCACCTGTTGGATGGCCGTGATGGCGCCCTCAAGGTCGTCGCACTGACCCCACTCCAGGGCCTCGGACTCATTACAGAACACCAGCTCCACACCGCCCTCGACCATCGCGGCCATATTGTCGCGAAAGAACTTCACCATGCCCGGATCAGAGAAGCTGACGGCTGTCTTCACGCCGTGTGTTTCGGCGAGCGCTTTGGTTTTCAGCGCGGCTGCATGGCCGGTAGGGGATGTCACCAGATAGCCTTCAAGATACACCCACTCGGAGTCCTTGATAGCGGCCTCGTCGACCTCGTCGGTTGACAATGTCTCGGAAATGCCCAAATGGGTATTGAGGGACCGCTCCGCGTCGGGGGTGATCAATACAATACATTTTCCCGTGACACCGTCGGTACTGCGTTCTGTGAGTCCGTGTGCGACGCCCGACGCTTCGAGGTCGGCCAGATAAATATCGCCGTCCGCATCCTGCGCCACCTTGCAGCTCATATACGTGGGCGCGCCCATCATCGCGGTGGCAATCATGCTATTGCCGGCGCTGCCTCCGGAGGCGTGGTTCGCCCGAATCAGGTGATCGGAAAGCGTGGTCAGTATGTCGCGCTGACGCGCCTGATCGACCAGGGTCATCATGCCTTTCTCTACATTCATTGTTGCCAGTTCGGCGTCGGTCACCTGAATTTCGGTATCGACCAGTGCCGCACCGATGGCATATGCCGCATAGGGTTTCACAGAGTGCGTCCTGTCAGTGGATGAAGCGCTCGCATGATACCGGAAGCCCCGCCACCGTGCGTTGGCACCACTTAGCCGATGGCGCCGTGGCGGATGTAAACCGCTATGATGTGTGCGCCTTGCTGATCTGCGGGTAGCACTGGCCGAACTAGCAAAGGTCGTTATAACCCGCACTGATTTGGAGAACGATGCGCGATCTCACCCGACAACTCGAGACAAGACTCCGGAGCTTCAGCAAGGAAGAGGCCGACTTTGAACCGCGTTCTGGCCGTGCGGCGGTCGCCATGATGGTCCGTGAGGGCCCTGATGCGACAGAGATGCTCATGATCCGCCGGGCAACCCGCGAGGGAGACCCCTGGTCCGGGCACATGGCCTTTCCAGGTGGCCGACGTGATCCGGAAGATCTCTCCAATTTCTCCTGTGCGCTTCGGGAAACAGAGGAAGAGATTGGCGTGGATCTCGGGCAGTGGGGGACGGCGCTGGGCGAACTATCCGATGTGAACACAGGCTGGCGAAAGGACCGCCCGGAGATGCTGGTGACGCCGTTTATCTTTCAGGTCACTGAGTTACCGGAGCTTACCCCGAACCATGAGGTGGACGATGTGGTGTGGGTGCCGCTGCACTTTTTACTAGACGAGGCTAATCGCGAGCCGCTGGAGTGGGAGTGGAAGGGACAGAAGATGGAGACAGATTCCTATCTGTATGCCAGCTACCGTATCTGGGGTCTGTCGCTGATGATGATCGACGAGATGATGGGTTTGCTGAGAAGCTAAGTCTTACTTGCGCTTTGATGGCGTGTCGCTCGCCACGTGTCAGATAACTGCTTCAATCCGGCGCCGCATCAGCGGGAGAGTTCGTCTCTTCATCGGGGAGCCAGTCGGCCTGGCCTCTGAGAAAGCTACGGGTATCTAAAATCAGTTCATCCACAGCCTCGGGACGTTCACGACTGGCCTCGACGAGCGCCTCGGTGGAGACCGACCCCTTCAGATAACCGGCAACGAGATCCACCAGCACGGGTGACATATCTGGTTGATGGTAAAAGCGCGGCATGCCGGGCACGAGATTGCCGGTCGCGGTGTTGCCATTCACCCGCAACCAATAACCGCCACAACTCGACAGGGCGTAATCGTAGGGC
>JAAEZV010000431.1 GCA_018222695.1 Gammaproteobacteria bacterium | reverse complement strand
ATGCCTTAGTCTCCCTCGCTCACATCCCTGAGAGCTCAATGGTTCTGGGTCGCTCCACCCAACCGTCCTCGGTTCCGTCCGGGACAATTTCGATTACGGCGACAAACGTGTCGCCCATCTCTGCGATCCTGCCGTGATCCCGCCCCAGGAAATTGCCGACTTGTACGCGGTGAATGCCGCCGTCCGGGTCCTTGATCAATGTCCAATCCTCACCAGCACGCTCCAGCGAGCCCACCATCAACAGTGAATCCAATGTGAAACGCTCCAGGTATTCCTTTGGCCGATTGTTGTCCGGGCGCAGCGCAGCGCGAGACGACAGTGCCGCCAACTGCCTGATATCGACTGGGCGATCAAACGGGCTACGCAACGTGGTGGCCGCATAGGCAAAGGCCTCATAGGCTTTAAATGTCGGGATTGGCTCAATCACGCCACCAGGGCGAGCGCGCTTTTCAGCCATGAAGGCGTCAAGGTCGCTGAAGCCGCTGTCTCCACAAGATGCCAGCCATGGCAACAGCACCAGCAGGCTCAGTGAGCGTCGCACTGCTCTCCTGTTCCTAAAGCCCATCGTCTTCCTCCCGGTAGCGATAGGTCTTGGCCAAAATGCTCATCTTCAGCATCGGCGCTGCATCATTATCGATGGCAATATCAAAGTCGTGCAGTGTCACGATACGGGGCAAACCTGCCATGCCTGATATAAAGGCACCCAGGTCGTGATAGGAACCCACCGCTTCAATGGCAATGGGCAGCTCGACATAAAAGGTCTGCGCTTGCTCATCCAATAAATCAATCCGCTGAATGCTCAGGCCGTTCAGTTCGCCCTTGTCCGTGATGTCCTCCAGCAAGCCCGGCACCTCGGTCTCGGAGGGTAGCTGCGCCACCAGCGCACCGAAGCGCTGCTCCATCTCCACCAGCTGGGCCTTGTAAGCCTCGAGGTTTGCGGCCTCAAAGGCCTTCTTCTCAAAATCCTGCCGCAGCGTCTGCTCTTCTTGCTCTACACCCCTCAACTGAATGTTCAGATCGTTCACATGCAAGTAAAAGCCGGCGACCAATATCACCACATAGAGCAAAGTGAGTACGATGCCTTTGAGTACCAGCGGCCAGCTGCCGATATTCTCCATGTCCAGATCAGCAAGATCGAGCTCGTTCAGCGCCTTGATTTGCTCTGAGAAGTTCATAGCGACAGCCCCTCCTCGTTCTGGGGCAACTGCAGATTCACTGTCAATTTAAAGGTGGTGGCCTGCTCGCCATATTCAGAGGCGGCTTGCACCGCATCGAGGTTCGGGTTCTCTAGCCAGTCCGACGCATCGAGCCTACGCATCAAGCTCGACACGCGGTTATTGGACTCGGCGACACCCTCCAGGGACACCATATTCTCTTTGGTTTGCAGTGAGGTGTAGAACACCCCGTCGGGCACTGTTCTGACCAGCTGATCCAGCAGCCTGACAATCACGGGGCGATTACCTTGAAGCGCCTGAATGACCCTCATGCGTTCAATCAATTGGTTGCGCTTACGCTGCAGATCCCGGATCTCCGCGACCTCCTGGTCGAGCAGTGCGATCTGGGTACGCAGGTATTGGTTGCGCGACTGCTGGTAATCAATCTGGCTGTTCACCGCCAGATCCCACAACAGCACAGACATCGCAGCACCTGCCAGCGTCGCGCCTAAGCCTATCAAGAACTGCTTTTTACGCTCCTGCCTGCGCGCTTCGCGCCAGGGCAGCAGATTAATGGAGGCCATCAGCGGACACTCCGCATGGCAAGGCCGCAGGCCACCATCATGGCAGGGGCATCTTTGGCCAGCGCCTGAGCATTCACCCGGGAACCCACCGACATGTCAGCAAAGGGGTTGGCCACGATCGTCGGCGTGCTCAGACGTTCCCCAATGATTTCGGCCAGCCCGTCAATGGCTGCAACGCCGCCACACAAGACGACGCAGTCGAGTTCGGTGTATTCGCTCGATGAAAAGAAAAACTGCATTG
>JAAEZV010000430.1 GCA_018222695.1 Gammaproteobacteria bacterium | reverse complement strand
TCCTGCACAGGTGCTCATTCTAGTTTGCGGTCTTGCTTGCGTTCGCAGATAAGTCGGTTGCGTTCAGCGTGACTGTAACGCACGGCGACGTTTCATGTTGAGCAAATGGTGACACGTTGATCCCCGTTTAAATCTCGATCTGGAGTAGGCGGCTGCTTGTCCTCCAAAGCGCATTCATGAGAGTGTCGGGGTGTTAGGCCGCAATTCACTGTGGTCTGCCACAACGCACCAAAGAGCAAACAATCGATAACTCACACCAAGGGGAAGCAAGATGTTGAAAAAGATCGTTTTGATTTTGACCGCAGCACTGTTTATGCCATTTGCTGTCGCGCAGGATCTGGATTACGGCGAGGGCGAGTTCACCGCCAACTTTGATATTGACTCTGCACACACGACCGATGGCACCAACTACAAGATTTCCGCCACAGGTGAGGCGGGGCCCTACGGTCGCGTTTGGCTGTCTTACGAATTTACCGACAAGCTTGGGCTGGGTGACTCGGGCGAATTCACAGGCTTTGCATGGACGCAGAATGGTGAGCAGTTCGCCACCGCTACACTGCAGGGCGTTTATCGCCGCGAGGGCACGGTATTCAAGATGTACTCATTGGACATGGTGTCGGACGGGGTGATCAATATTGTCTCGGGCGAAGCAGATTTCGTGGCCAAAACGATGACGTTTAAAGTATCGCAACTCAAATAAATGGCGATAAAAAAGGGGGTCTAGGCCCCCTTAGAAGACATTGCACAGAAGTCTGAATATCAGCTGTTATCCCATTTGGCTAACAGGAATACGTAAACGGTCAGGACAAGGTTGATCACTACCTGCACCAACGACAGTGCCATCATCCAGCCAGGTGGATTGATGGTCTCCCCAATCGGCATACCTGCCGAGGTCAGGAAGTCCGTTGCCACTTCAGATCCATTTCCCGCCATTTCGCTGAGCGTGGTGAGCATCAAGAAAAAGGCGTTTTGCGCACCCATCGAAAAGAAGGTGAGCATCACAACCCCAATCAAGGCAGACACCATCGCTCCGCCGCGAACAACCGTCGGAAAGTTTCTGAAGAGGTAGGCGATGATCACAACGCCTAATGGCATGAGCACGCCACATAGAAAGAACGTGGCGAAGATCGAACGGTTCATGCCGATATAGCCGAATACGTCGAGTTCAGACATCTTTTTTCCCCCAGGTTTTTTTTATTTATAGCGCCGAAGCGCACGCCCAAGGTACCCCCAACCCCCCCGACATGCAAGGCGGTGATCGGGCGCCCCATCAGCGGACGCCCTGTGTCTAGAGAGGGGGTCAGTCAGAGAGGATCTGATTAACCTCGAGAATGTAGCCGTCCGCGTCGTAAAACTTGGATACCAGCACGCGGATCTTGCCTTTGCCGCCGTAACCGGGATATTCCGTCAGCTTGGGCTTGCTGATGATCTCTACGCCGGGCGCATTTTCAATGGTTGACCACTTTTCCTCGAGCCCGTCGGTGTTGAAGAGCAAAATGGCATTGCCGGGCGTGAATCCCTCGCGCCGGACGGGTTTCGTGTGAGCAGGGTGGTCGGGGTAGCCGTACTCGTAGTCGATCAGCCCAATGACGCCCACATAGTCATGAGAGGCCTTGAGGAAAATGAGCCTGAGGCGTTGCTCACGGTCTTCACTGGAGTGTGGGCGGTTGATCTCCTGATCGTAGATGACCTCCATGCCCAATCCATCGCGATATAGTTTCAGCGAAGCCTCGATATCGCGCACGATGAGCGTCGTGCGGCGCAGCAACAGCGGGAACTCGGCGGCGGCGGCGATCGGATCGCTGGCTTCTTCCTTTTCGTGGTGTCCCGCCCATGCCGGTGAGGACAAGCCGAGGGGGATCAGCAGTGTGAGCAGTAGACCAGTTAACTTCAGTTTCATTGATGCATTCTCCGCAGGCGTTTTTATTTGATATAAAGTTACATCAATAAGCGTTTTGAGTCCAAGCGCGGCCACAACG
>JAAEZV010000429.1 GCA_018222695.1 Gammaproteobacteria bacterium | reverse complement strand
AGATCTGAAATCCGTTGATCTGGCGTAATCACGGCGAAGGAACAATTTAACTTGCAAGGATGCAACTATGAATACTCTCGTATTTTTACGCTCATTCGTTTTTCTATTTGCTTTTGGTGCACTGGTCGCTTGCGATAGTGACAACAACAGCGCCTCTCCGCCCGCAACCGAAGAACCGGTAGCAGACCCCCCCGCACCAGAGCTTGGCTCCATTGTGGACGTGGCCCGTGACGCCGGCAGTTTCTCTACGTTGCTGACGGCACTTGAGGCTGCAGGCCTCGACGCCACACTGGCGGATGAGGATTCGGACTTTACTGTCTTCGCGCCGACCGATGAGGCCTTTGCAGCACTGCCTGAGGGCACGTTGGATACGCTGCTGGCTGACACCGACCTGCTCACCGACGTATTGCTTTATCACGTCATCACCGACAGCGTGGTGGGTTCCGACACTGCGCTCTCGCTGGCGGGGACCACTACAACCATGGCTAACGAGACGAAGCTCGCCATTACCGTGCGCGGCGATGCGCTGTATCTAAATGAGTCGGTAGTGATCGATACCGATATTGAGGCGTCCAACGGCGTCATCCACGTGATCGACGCGGTGCTGACACCGACCGTAATCGGGGAACCCGAGGGCAGTATTGTCGACCTGGCCTTGGCCAGCCCCGACCTCACCACACTGGTGACGGCTCTGCAGGCTGCTGACCTGGTGGGCACTTTAGCCGACGAAGACGCGCTGTTTACCGTCTTCGCGCCGACCGATGAGGCATTCGCCGCCCTTGGCGAGGACGCCATCGCAGAGCTGCTTGCCGACACTGAAGCGCTGACCGACGTCCTGCTCTATCACGTTGTCGGCGGCGCGGCTGTGAACTCAATCGATGCCACTGCCCTGTATGGGCAAATGGTGACAATGGTGAATGAGGCCGACGTGGCGATCGATATTCGCGACGGCGAGCTGTACATCAACGAATCAAAAGTGATCATCAAAGATATTCCCGCAACCAACGGCATCATTCATGTCATTGACATGGTGCTCTTGCCCGAATCTGAGGAAGCGGCTGAACCCACAGGGACCATCGTCGATATCGCGCTGGCCGATCCACAGTTCAGCACGCTGGTGACGGCGCTTGAGGCAGCGGATTTGGTTTCCACATTGGCTGACGAGACTGCGGTATTTACCGTGTTCGCGCCGACCGACGATGCGTTTGCGCTACTCGGCACAGATACGATCAACAGCTTGCTCGCTGATGTACCGACACTCACCAACATCCTGACCTACCACGTAATTGGTGATCAGGCGGTGGACTCGGCGACGGCCATCAGCCTGGACGGGTCAGACGTAGAGATGCTGAATGGCGACACCGTCTCGGTGTCAGTTCAGGACGGCACGCTTTACATCAACGACAGCGCGGTGATCGCGGCGGATGTGGTCGCCACCAACGGCGTGATTCATGTGATTGATGCGGTGCTCACGCCACCTGAATCCTGATTTCAGCTGTCTTAACGCCGGAGTGCTTCTTGAAGGGGTGCTCTGGCGTTTATCGCCTATGGCTTTGTTACCGACTATCTGGGCTATGAGTTAACGCCGAAAGGCACGGCAGAGAATGCTGTGCCAGCCAATGCGGTTGAGCATCGTGTGGAGCGAATCGTCGACGGGGATACCGTGTATCTCAAAGACGGGACGAAGGTCAGGCTCCACGGCATAGATAGCCCAGAGCGTGACCAGCCCTATGGCAAACAGGCCACCCACAATCTCGACAAGCTGATAGGTCGCACCGTGTCGTAGTTGAGAGGGATACAGACCGCTACGGACGACTGGTGGGAACCCTGTACACCCCAGAGGGTGTGAACGTGAACCTTGAGATGGTCTGCAACGGCTCAGCTTGGTGGTACAGCCGCTACGCCAAGAACAACAGCGCCATGGCTAGCTGTCAGGATGAAGCCAAGGAAGCTGGGTTAGGATTGTGGGCTGATGAAGAT
>JAAEZV010000428.1 GCA_018222695.1 Gammaproteobacteria bacterium | reverse complement strand
TCGCAGGGGAACGCAGCGATGCAGCCCAATCCAGAGAAGACGTGGGTGAAGCCGTCATGGCTCGGCGCCGCTTTCCAATGAAGCAAATTTGGGGTGGGCCGTTCGCTGGAGCAAGTCGACCCAATTGCCACCCATAATCAAGCCGAGCTCATCCTCAGAGAATCCTTTTTCGCGCAGGGCACCGACAATGCCAGGAAAATCACGATTGTCCGCAAACCAGCTTAACGGGTCTGGCCAACCGGCATCACTGGCAGAGCCTTCACCGTAATCCATGACCTTGGACCATCGGCCTACCCGCATCCACTCCAAAACCGACTGAGGCTGCGCCTGACACAAGTCAGAACCGAAGCCAATTCGATTGACACCCATTCGGTCAGCCGTCCAGGCGACCATGTCCGCAAAACTCTCAAGCGTGCACTGAGGCCCATCCTTGAGATGGAAGGGATAAAGGGAGAAGCCCAGCAATCCCTCATTAGCGGCGACGGCGTCCAGCACTTTATCGGACTTGTTGCGGAGCGCCGGATGGAAATGACTGGGGTTCGCATGGGAGACGATGACGGGCTGCTCTGAATAATCGATCGCTTCCAGCGTTGACCGCTCGGCGCTATGCGACATATCCACCACCATGCCGACCCGGTTCATCTCGCGGATCACCTGCTGCCCAAAGCGAGTCAGCCCACTGTCTTCTTCCTCATAGCAACCGCAGGCCAGCAGGCTCTGATTGTTGTAGGTAAGCTGCATGATCATGAGGCCGAGGCGACGCATCACCTCGACCAGGCGGATCTCGTCCTCAATCGGCGAGCAGTTCTGCGCACCAAAAATGATACCGATGCGCCCTTCTGCCTTGGCGCGCTCAATATCCGCAGGCTCATACACAGGCCGTATCAGATCGGGGTAGGCCTCGAAGCGCTGGTTCCATTCTCCAAAGCGCGTCAGGGTCTCGCGGGTGTTCTCGTGGTAGGCAATCGTGACGTGCACGGCATTGAGGCCGCCTTCGTGCATCTGCTCGAAGATCTCGCGCGACCAGGCCGAGTACTGCAGGCCGTCAATGACTGTCCAGTCTGGATTCACAATCGCTCCCGCATTACGCCTGAAGGTAGGTCGTTTTGACCGTGGTGTAGAACTCACGCGCGTACTGGCCTTGCTCGCGCGGGCCAAAGCTAGAGTCCTTTCGCCCGCCAAAGGGCACATGATAGTCGGTTCCCGCTGTCGGCAGGTTCACCATCACACAGCCACTCACGGCGCGCTTTTTAAAATCAGACGCGGTCGCGAGCGATTGCGTCACGATGCCAGCAGTCAGACCAAAGTTCGTATCGTTAAGTATCGACAGCGCGTGCTCGTAGTCTTTCGCGCGTATCACGCAGGCGATCGGCGCAAACAGTTCCTCACGGTTAATCGCCATATCGTTATCGGTATCGACGAATAACGCAGGTGACATGTAATAGCCGGGTGTGGACATCTCCAATCGATCGCCACCCAAGAGCAGTGTTGCCCCCTCCTTCTTGCCTCGTTCAACCCAGGCAAGATTCTCTTCAAGCTGCACTTCCGAGGCGACAGGACCCATATCGACCCCTTCCTCCAGCGCGTGCCCCACCGTAATGGCAGCCAACTTGGCTTGCAATTTCTCGACAAAAGCATCGTGCACACTCTCATCCACAATCAGTCGCGATGACGCCGTACATTTTTGCCCCGTACCACTATAAGCACCGACAAATGCCGCGTTGACGGCCACGTCTAGATCAGCGTCGGCGGCCACGATCAAAGCATTCTTGGAACCCATTTCGAGCTGACACTTGACCAGGTTCGCCGCGGTCGCGGCTGCTACCTGCTTGCCGACCGGCAGGGAGCCTGTAAATGACACCGCATGAATTTGGTCGCTGTGAATGATCTGGTCACCCACCGTGCCGCCGCCGCCCATCAGGAGGTTGAACGTGCCATCCGGTAGGCCTTGCCGCGAGATGATCTCGGTCAGCGCCCATGCAC
>JAAEZV010000020.1:928-13766 GCA_018222695.1 Gammaproteobacteria bacterium | reverse complement strand
GCGCCCGCGGTCACCGCGATTCGCTGCTTCCCCGAGAGCCATCGAGACTCAATCATGCTGGCATCGTCGATGAGGTAGTCACTGGCGCCGCACCGCTCCGCCAATTCACGCAGGCGGTTGGAGTTTGAGCTATTGGTAGAGCCCACCACCAGCACCAAGTCGACCTCATCGGCGAGCGATTTAACGGCATCCTGACGGTTTTGCGTGGCGTAGCAGATGTCATCCTTGCGGGGGCCCTGAATCTCTGGAAATTTGGCGCGCAACGCGTCAATCACCTTGGCGGTGTCATCGACTGATAAAGTCGTTTGCGTCACAAACGCCAGTGAGGCGGGGTCACGGACATCCAATGCGGCCGCCTGCTCTTCATCCTCTACCAGATAAATGGCGCCACCCTCCGAGGTGTCGTAACGGCCCATGGTGCCCTCTACTTCAGGGTGCCCGGCGTGGCCTATTAGCACGCATTCCCTGCCTGCAGCGCTGAACGCGGCCACTTCAACATGGACTTTGGTCACCAGCGGACAGGTCGCATCGAACACCTGAAGGCCACGGCCTTCCGCTTCTTCCTGCACAGCCCGCGACACCCCATGGGCGCTGAAGATCACGATGGCGTCGTCGGGCACTTCCGACAGCTCATCGACGAAGACCGCACCGCGGGTGCGCAGATCATCAACCACATGACGGTTATGCACCACCTCGTGACGCACGTAAACCGGACCACCAAAGACTTCGAGGGCACGATTCACAATATCGATCGCCCGATCAACACCGGCACAGAAACCTCTGGGGTTGGCGAGTACGATGTCCATCAATGCAGTTCCGCGGGTTCCACGTGCGTAATGCGCACCTTGAAGTGAATAGTACGCCCTGACAGAGGGTGATTGAAATCCACGGTGACGGTGTCTTCACCCACCTCGGCAATCATGCCCGGCACTTCGCCACCCGCCGCATCGGCAAAGGTGAACAACATCCCGGGTTCTAGTGGGATTTCAGCGTCAAAATCCGCGCGAGGTATGGACTGGATATTATCGTCCTGAGGTTCACCAAACCCCTCGTCCGGCGGAATCCGAAACTCGGCCTCATCACCGGGGCGCATACCCAGCAAACGTCTCTCGAAACCGGGCAACAGTGACCCATCTCCCATCACAAAGCTGACAGGGTCACCGCCAAAGTTGGAATCGACTTCCTCACCGGTCTCCAACGCGAGGGAGAAATTGAGGGTCACACGGGTGTTGGTTTCAATCTCAAGATTCATGGCATCAGGATACGGGGGCTTCTTTGGAGGGGGAAGTGCGGCACCAAAACGCCTCGATGAGCCACCAGGCGGCACCCAGGGTGATTGCCGAGTCTGCAAGATTAAACGCCGGCCAGTACCGGTGCTCGTAGTGCAGCGAAATAAAATCCACCACATGACCGAGGAGCACCCGGTCAATCAGGTTACCCATGCCTCCACCCAGAATCAGCCCGAGGGGCAATACCAAACCGCGATCGGCAGGGTTTAGCCGAAAGAGCCAAACGACAATAAAAATACTGACGGCGGCCGCGATGCCGGTCAAAAACCAACGCTGCCACCCCCCGGCGTCTGCCAGAAAACTGAAGGCAGCGCCGGTGTTGTAGGTCAACATCCAGTCAAACCAGCTGGTCACCATCACGGGAGCGCGGTAATCGAGTTCGCTGGTAGCGATGTGTTTGGTCCATTGATCAAGGGCGACGACAATCACCGCCACCACAAGACCCAGCCAGGGACGACGTCCAATCGCTGCCAGCCAGCCGCCATCAGGCAAAGTGTCGCACCTCGCCCGGCCCTTCGATATTCGTGACGCAACGCCCACACAAGGTAGGGTGAGTGGCGTGTTCCCCCACATCAGGTCGACGATGCCAGCAGCGCTCGCACTTCTCGCTGGTGGAGGGCACTGCAACAATGCGCAGCGCCATACCCTCTGCCTCGTAAGCCTCGGAGGGCGCCTCGTCCAAGCTGGCCACGGTAGCCTCAGAGGTAATCAGCACAAAGCGCAGCTCCTCTCCCAGACTGCGCAACCGTTCCGCCAATTCTGGGCCGGCATATAGCGCCACGTCAGCATCGAGTGAGCCGCGGAGCGTACCCTGCTCTCGGGCGAGCTCGAGCGCTTTGTTAACCTGTTGCCGCACGACCACCATCTCCAACCAAAAAGCCGCATCCAGATTGTCGTCTGCGCTGGTATTGGGCAGCGCCTCATACCACTCAGCGAGAAAGACCGAGGCCGATCTGGGCCCGGGCAGGTTTTCCCATAGCTCTTCTGCCGTGAAGCTGAGAATCGGGGCGATCCACCGACACAGCGCCTCGGCGAGATGGAAGAGACTGGTCTGCGCCGAGCGACGCGGTAACGAATCGGTGCCCGTGGTGTACTGCCGATCTTTGATGATATCGAGGTAGAAGCCACCCAATTCACCGCTGCAGAAATTATGTATCCGGTGATACACGAGGTGGAACTGGTAGTCGTCGTAGGCCGTCCGCACCTCGGCCTGCAGTGCCTGTGCTTGACCCAGAATCCAGCGATCCAGCGGCAGCAACTGCTCGACCGGCAGGCAGTCGGTGACCGGGTCAAAACCGGCCAGATTGGCAAGCAAAAAGCGAGCCGTATTGCGAATACGTCGGTAGGCATCGGCGGTGCGCTTGAAGATTTCATCGGAAGCTGAAATTTCATTGCGGTAATCAGCGGCCGATACATACAGTCTCAACACATCCGCGCCCAGATCCTGCATGGCCTTCCCCGCCGGGATGATATTACCGAGCGACTTCGACATTTTGCGGCCATCGCCATCGACCGTAAAACCGTGGGTCAGTACCTGGCGATAAGGCGCCGCGTTGTGGGTGCCGATGCCGGTGAGAAGCGAGGACTGAAACCAGCCGCGGTGCTGATCAGAACCCTCCAAATACAGATCAGCGGGCCAACTGAGACCTTCCCGCTGCCGCAATACGCACTCGTGCGTGACCCCGGAATCGAACCAGACATCCAGCGTGTCAGTGACCTTTTCATAGTGCGCCGCGTCGTCGCCCAGAAGATCAGCCGGGTCCAGCTCAAACCAGGCATCGATACCTTGGCTCTCCATCCGCACCGCCACCTGCTCTATCAGCACTTGGGTGTCGGGGTGAATCTCGCCAGTAACGTTATGCACGAACAAGGCGATCGGCACGCCCCATGTGCGCTGGCGGGAAATGCACCAGTCGGGCCGCTGCTCCAACATGCTGTCAATGCGCGCCCGGCCCCAGTCGGGTATCCACTGAACATCTTCCACCGCGTTTTTGGCGGCGGCGAGCAGGCCGTTACCGGTCATGCTGACGAACCATTGCGGTGTGGCGCGAAAAATAATCGGCGTCTTGTGACGCCAGCAGTGCGGGTAGCTGTGCTGGAACGGTGCGTGACACAACAGCACCTTGCGTTCATCGAGCGCGGCAACGATGTCATCGTTGGCCTTGAAAATATGTTGGCCGGCAAATACCGGGGTGTCGGGGTGGTAAACGCCGTTGCCTCCTACGGGGTTGTACACCTCCAGCCCGTATCGCTGACCCATATCAAAATCTTCCAGACCGTGGGCCGGCGCGGTGTGCACACACCCAGTGCCTGCTTCGGTGGTCACATGCTCGCCGAGCACAATGGGCACGGGTGCCTCACCAAAAGGCGGCATCACAGACAGTCCTTCCAGCGCCGCGCCCTTGGCGCGCCCGATGATCTCGTGACGCTCGGCACCAAAGCGCTGGGCACACTCTTCCGCCAGCGCTTCAGCGACCAGCACCCGACGGCCACCAAGATCGAGTAGCACGTAATCAAGATCTGCTGAGAGCGCTACCGCGCGGTTGGCGGGCAAGGTCCAGGGGGTTGTGGTCCAGATGGCCAGATCGATCGGCTCGCCATCGTCACACCCTAACCGCGACGCCGCTTCCGCGCGATCAACAAAAGGAAACGCGACGTCGACCGCAGAGGATTGCTTGTCCGCATACTCCACCTCGGCCTCAGCCAACGCGGAGCCGCAGTCAAGACACCAGTGCACCGGCTTGAAACCGCGGTGCAAATGCCCGCGATCAATGATCTTGGCCAGCGTGCGGACAATGTTCGCCTCAAACTGAAAGTCCATGGTCAGGTAGGGGTGCGCCCAGTCTCCGAACACGCCCATTCTCACAAAATCGGCCTTCTGGGCTTCGACCTGCTTGCTCGCATAGTCGCGGCACTTCTGTCTGAACTCGGCTGCAGTCACCTTGTGGCCCGGCTTACCCACTTTCTTTTCAACATTGAGTTCAATGGGCAGGCCGTGGCAGTCCCAACCCGGGACATAGGGGGCGTCAAAGCCAGACAGCGTCTTGGACTTGATGATGATGTCTTTGAGTATCTTGTTGATGGCATGCCCAACGTGGAGCTCACCGTTGGCATAGGGGGGGCCGTCGTGGAGGATAAAGGTCGGTTTACCCTGCCCCGCTTCGCGCATCTGGCCGTACAGATCCATCGCAGCCCAAGCCTTAAGACGCTCGGGCTCGCGCTGTGCCAGATTGGCCTTCATCGGGAAATCGGTCTGGGGGAGATTCAGCGTGGCTTTGTAGTCACTCATACGTCATCCGTGGTCTGCAAGCCATGCCCGGGCATTGGCTTTGTCCGCCGCGATACCTTCCTTCAAGGCATCAAGAGACGGAAATTTCTGTTCGTCACGCAGCTTGCGTCTAAACCGCACTGTCAGTCGCTCCCCATATAAATCGGGCGAGCCCTCCAAAACGTGCACTTCCAGCGTCGCCTCCAGACTCTCGCCAATGGTGGGCTTCACCCCGACATTGGCCACCCCCGGCGCATTTCTCAGCCCGCCACCGGATACGTTCACCGCATACACACCATGCAGCGGTGATCGGATGCGGTGAAGCGCGATATTGGCCGTCGGTGCATTCAGCTGCCGACCCAACTTCTGCCCGTGCTGAACACGGCCGGCCATTTCAAATGGCCGACCCAAGAGGCGCTCCGCGCTGTCAAAATCAGCTTCGGCCAGCGCCGCCCGAATCCGTGTGCTGCTGACCCGCTCCCCAGCCTGTTCCCGGGTCGCTGTGGGGGCGACAGCATAGCCAAATTCTTCGGACAGCGCGCGGACATAATCCAGATCTCCCTCGCGACGGTTGCCGAAACGAAAATCGTCGCCAAAGGCCAAGTACTCCACACCAAGCCCCTCGACAAACACCTGCTCGACGAACTCCCGGGCGCTGAGCTGCCGCAAGCGCTCATTGAATGGCAGGCAGAGCACGTGATCGACATGGCAGGCCTCAAGTAGCGGCCATTTATCCCGCAGCGTGGTGATTCGGGGTGGCGCTTCAAGCGGGCGCAGATACTCTCGCGGTAACGGCTCAAAAGTCACGACCGTCGTCGAGATGCCCCGTGCATCCGCCTCCTGCTTGAGATGCGACAGCACCGCCTGATGGCCAAGATGAATACCGTCAAAGGCGCCAATCGTCACCGCACAGCCGCGGTGACGGGAACGCAAATTATGCCGGCCGCGGATGAGCTCCATCCCCGCTTTTTACCCCGTCACATGGAAAAACCCAGTATACCGCTGCACTCAGCGTAGATCAGCCGATGGCGATAGCAGACTTGGGGGATATGACCGCTCTTCAGCGTCGCAGATCAGCCGGACGGACGCCACAACAGAGCAAGCTCATGCCAAAGACACCCAGGCCGGCGCCACACAGGATGCCAAGTTGCAGTGCCCGCTGCCACCATAGCCATTCCGCCCACATTGCGTGTTCAGGCATCAGCCAAAGCAGGACCGACACCATCGCGACAGTTGCGACGCCAAGCTGCGCCAGCCATTTGAGCGGCAAGCTACCGTTGGTTAACACCGCATCGCGCTGCAAGCCCCTGAAGAGCAGTAGGGCGTTGAGCCATGCCGACACGCTAGTCGCCAGCGCCAGCCCCACGTGACCCAGGTTCAGCCACCACATCAGGGGAAACACAAAAGCAATGTTGAGCACCATATTGGCCGCCATGGCGATGATGCCAATGCGTACGGGCGTGCGCATATCTTCTCGCGCGTAGAAGCCGGGGGCCAGCACCTTCACCAACATGAAGGCGCCCAAACCTAATGTATAGGCACGCAAACTGGCGGCGGCCATCGCACGATCATCGCCGCTGAAAGCACCGTATTGAAACAACGTTGCCAAAAGTGGCTCGGCCAATATAGCGAGTGCCGCCGTCGCAGGAATGGCGATCAACAGCACGCTACGTATCGCCCAGCTCAGCGTACTGGCGAAAGCGGGATCGTCAGCACGGGCGCGCTGACCCGACAAAGTGGGCAGAATCACCGTGGCAATGGCAATGGCAAATACGCCCAGGGGGAGTTCTGTGAGACGGTCCGAGTAGTAGAGCCAGGAAACACTGCCCGTCGGGAGCAGTGATGCCAGTACGGTATCGAGCAGCAAGTTAATCTGGCTGACCGAGACGCCGAACAAGGCCGGCACCATGAGCACCATGATCCGCCTGACACCCTCGTGCCGGGGAGCCCAGCGCGGCCGAGGGACCAGACCAATACCCGCCAGCGCCGGCACTTGAAACAGGAGCTGTGCAAACCCCGCGACCAACACGCCGAGGGCCAGCGCCACCACCGGCTCATCAAAACCGGGGGCGAACCAAAGGGCGGCCGCAATCAGGCTCAGGTTCAGCAATATGGGGGTCAGTGCGGGTACGGCAAAACGCTGGTAGCTGTTGAGAATGGCACCGGCGAATCCCGTCAGGGAAATCAGTAACAGGTAAGGAAACGTCAGCTTGATCAGTTCCCCGGTAAGCGCCAGCTTGGCGGGATCACGGAGAAAACCGGGCGCAAAAATCGTTGCCACAACCGGTGACGCCATGACGGTAATGAGGGTGAGCAGCAGCAAGGTGCCACCGAGCACTCCGGCAACCCGGTCCACCAACGCTCTGACCGCAGCCTGGCCGCCGTGCTCACGCGTGTCCGCCAGTACGGGCACAAAAGCCTGCGCGAACGCGCCCTCTGCGAACAAGCGCCGTAAGAAATTGGGGATCTTGAAAGCCACGAAGAATGCGTCGGCGTTGCCGTTGGCACCGATCAGATTGGCAAGCACCACGTCGCGCAACAAACCCAGCACGCGGGACAGCATGGTGGCGGAACCCACTACTGCGGAGGACTTAACGAGCTTTGGCTCCTGGATGGTATCCGCAGTCGTCATGTTTGTGTCCCGTTCACCTGGCGATCAATCGCCGTCGGAGCGCCACTGCGCGCGAAGCCGATCTGCATGGCGCGCCAACCACTGCAACGCGATGAGCGTGTGGCCGTTGTTGATCTCGTTGCGATCCAGCATCTGCATCACCTGTTCACGAGGGAGTTGATGCACCAAGATATCCTCGTGCTCACTCTCCAGACCCTGAACGGTACCTGGCTGAGACTGCGTCACTTCTCCAACAAAAAGCCGGATCTGCTCAGAGCAGGCGCCCGCGCTGGGGTAAAAGGTCGCAATGGGCTCCAAACGTCCCAAACGGCACCCCGCCTCCTCCTCTGCCTCGCGGTGGACAACCTCGCTGTCCGATTCGCCCGCCTCCACGATGCCGGCAACAAGCTCCAGCATCCAGGGGCTGTGGCCATCGCGAAGCGCACCCACTCGAAACTGTTCAATCAGCACCAGTTCATCCTCAACCGGATCCCACGGCAGAACGCCCACGGCATCTCCGCGCTGAAACAGCTCCCTGCGCATGGGGGCAGACCAACCGCCCTCAAACAATCGGTGACGCAGTGTCAGCGTCTCCAATGAAAAATAGCCGCGGAAGCTTTGCTCGCGTTGCTGAAGGTCCACATCCTCCGCGCCGTAGCGCAGTCGGAATGCTGTCAAAACCGGCGCTCCGTGTACCAATTCACCGGCGCCGAGTGCTGATCCACCTGATCAACCACATCCAGAATCAGCGCAAACAGCGCCATGCGCACCAGCACGCCGTTGTCACTTTGACGGAAGATGGCCAGATTGGGATTATCGTTGAGATCAATATCGAGCTCCCTGGCCCCCTCACGAGAATCTCTGGGCAAGGGGTGCATGATCACGGTGTTGGGCTCACAGTTCGCCGTGTAGACGCTCTGGTTAAGCCGGAATCGGCCTCTGTACAGATCCGCCTCTTCGGGACTGGCGAAGCGCTCCTCTTGAATCCGGGTGCTGTACACGATGTCGACATCGGCGATGCCCGTCTCCAACACATCGGTTTCAAGCACTTCGTGCCCAGCCTCGCGCAGCGTTTCTACCACCGCCTCGGGCATGCTGAGGGCCTCTGGAGAGACCAGACTGATGCGCAATCCTTCAAACAGCGACAGGAGTTTTGACAGTGAGTGCACCGTTCTACCAAAACGCAGATCCCCCACCATAGCGACACGCAGGCCATCGAGCGCGCGCTGCCGGCCCGCCAGCTCCGAGCGAATCGTGTAGAGGTCCAATAACGCCTGACTGGGGTGCTCGTTTGCGCCATCGCCACCATTGATCACTGGCACCCGACTGGCCGCCGCGAATTCCGAGACCGAGCCGTCTTCGGGATGGCGCATGACGATGATGTCGGAGTAGCCGCTCAACACGCGAGCGGTGTCGTACAGCGATTCACCCTTGGCGATCGCAGAGTGCTCAAAGCCTGTGGTTTCACGGACCTCGCCGCCGAGCAGGTTAAAGGCGCTGCCAAAACTGATTCGGGTGCGGGTGGAAGGCTCAAAGAACATGGAGCCAAGGATGGCGCCGTCGAGTACGCGGGTGATGCGCTCGCGATGCGCATACGGTCGCATTGCGTCGGCAACGGTGAACAATCGCTCAACATCAGCCCGCTCAAATTGACTGATGCTCAGAATATGGCTGCCGGCGAATTGCATGCACTGCACTCCACTGCTATCTCGCTATTGTAGCGCCGATCATCACTCCACTGACAGCGCTCTAACCCACTCTTCGAGCTGATTCAGTGCTGTCAGAGTGTTTTCCGTCACCCCGGGACGCGCGCGCTCCTCGGCAAGTTCTGCCTCAAACTGGGTCAGGGGAAAAGACCCCTCCTGCCACTGCAACTGACAGTGCTCTCGCCATTGCGCCGCCTCCGCATCGCTCAACGTATGGGGAAAGTTGCGGGCCCGATAACGGAACAGCATTTCCGGGAGTCGCTGATCGGCAAACGGAAAGCTCTGGCCGCCCAATGCCGCGGGATCTTCGGCAATAGCCCGGTCGCAGAGACTGCGGTCTCCGTCACTCACGAAGCCGTCATAAAGAAGCTGATCGGGATCAGACCGCTCCGGGAAACTTTGCGCCTGCCACAGGTTCTGAAAGCGCGTCACAAAGCCGGCCGGATCAGCAGCGCGCGCTTCCCTCAACAGGGACAAATGTCGTCGATGAAGGTCACCATCCAGTCCCAGTGACTCCGCCACCTCACCTGCAACCCACTGGGTCGTCAGTAGCACTGGCGCGCGGTTGAGGCGAATGGTCTTGATCGGCGGTCTCTCAACCCCCTCGGGTAGTTCCGCCTGCGGGGTAAACAAATGCTGACGCACGGTGTCAGTGGGCTGTTCGAGAAAGTCCGGCGATTTACCCAGATCGACGCAGATCACCTCACTATTATTCGTGGGGTGCCAGGCAACCGGCACGACCAATGCCAAATTGTGTCTCGCACCACCGAACATCCCCGACACATGAACCAGTGGCGTCAATTCATCCAGATTCACCAACGCACTGACCGCGCGCTTCGTGCGCTGACGGTGCAGGGTGTCAAACAAGTTCTCGTCACAGCGCCTCAACAATTTGGCGATCTCGATAGTGGCCACAACATCAGCCATCGCGTCGTGCGCCGCACCGTGCTCGATACCATTAGCAGCGGTGAGGTCCTCCAGTCTGAAACTGGTGAAACCCCCCTCTCTCACCGGCCACTCAACCCCCGCAGGGCGCAGCGCCCGGTACGCACGGGTCACATCCAGCAGATCCCAGCGGCTGTTGCCGTTTTGCCATTCCCGGCCGTAGGGATCACGGAGGCTGCGCCAGAGGGCAAACCGGGTGATCTCATCGTCAAAGCGAATCGAGTTGTAGCCAATCCCGCAGGTTTTCGGTTGAGCGAGCTCTTGGTGAATACGGGCGATGAATGCCACCTCGGGCAGCCCGCGCTCTGCCGCGAGCTGCGGCGTAATACCGGTCACCCGGATCGCGGCAGGATGGGGCAGTCGGTCGGGGGTCGGGCGTGCGTAGAGGGTGAGGGGTTCACCAATGATCTCTAAAGCCGCATTGGTGCGAACCCCGGCAAACTGCCAGGGTCGATCCAGAGTGGCGTCTGCCCCGGAGGTTTCGTAATCGTGCCAGTAAAAGGTCTCAGATGAGCTCAAGCGCCTGCTCTTCGATCTGTGCTTTCCAGATCTGCGGCCCCGTCACGTGCACCGATTCACCCTGACTGTCGACCGCGACGCTGACCGGCATATCGCGCACCGTGAAGGCGTAGATCGCCTCCATACCCAGATCTTCGAAAGCCACCACCTCGGCTTTGGTGACCGCTTGAGAGACCAGATAAGCCGCACCACCCACCGCCATGAGATAGACCGCACCGTGCTTTTTAATCGCCTCTACCGCCACGGGGCCTCGCTCCGCCTTGCCGATCATGCCGGCCAGCCCGGTTTCCTGAAGGATGTAATCGGTAAATTTGTCCATTCGCGTGGCCGTCGTGGGCCCTGCCGGGCCCACCGCTTCGTCTCTCACCGGGTCAACGGGGCCCACGTAGTAGATGAACTTGCCCGCCAAATCGACCGGAAGCGATTCGCCCTGCTCAAGCATTTGGGTCATGCGCTTATGCGCTGCATCCCGCCCTGTGAGCATGGTGCCCGACAGCAAAAGCGTTTCGCCAGGCTGCCACGTATGAATCTCCTCGCGGGTCACGGTATCGAGATTGACACGACGCACCGACTCGCCCGGCTCCCAGCTGATATCCGGCCACTGATCCACGTCAGGCGGTGTCTGCAAAGCGGGTCCTTCACCGGTCAGCGTAAAGTGCGCGTGACGCGTGGCCGCGCAGTTGGGAATCATCGCCACCGGCAGTGATGCCGCGTGGGTAGGATAGTCCTTGATCTTCACGTCCAGCACCGTCGTCAGGCCACCCAGGCCCTGCGCGCCAATGCCGGTGCGGTTCGCCGCATCCATGATCTCGAGACGCAGTTCTTCAATCCGATTCTGCGGTCCACGGGCACGGAGCTCATGAATATCCACAGGCGCCATCAGTGATTCCTTGGCCAGCACCATCGCCTTTTCAGCGGTGCCGCCAATCCCAATCCCGAGAATGCCCGGGGGACACCAGCCAGCGCCCATTGTCGGTAGCGTCTTGGCCACCCAATCGACGATGCTGTCCGAGGGGTTCAGCATCACCAGCTTCGATTTATTCTCAGAGCCACCCCCCTTCGCCGCCACGTGAACGCTGACCGTGTTCCCCGGCACCAGTCGGGTATGAATCACCGCCGGCGTGTTGTCTTTGGTGTTCTGGCGACGCCCGGCAGGATCCTCAAGAATGGAAGCGCGAAGGGTGTTATCGGGATGGGTATAGGCGCGGCGTACACCCTCGTTGATCATGTCATCGAGAGACATCTCGGCTTCCCACTGCACCGACATGCCGATCTCAATGAACACGGTGACAATGCCCGTGTCCTGACAGATGGGTCGATGCCCCATGGCGCACATGCGTGAGTTAATGAGAATCTGCGCCATCGCGTCTTTAGCAGCAGGATTGCGCTCCATCTCCCACGCGCGGTGGACAGCCTGCACAAAATCGAGCGGGTGATAGTAAGAGATAAACTGCAGCGCGTCGGCGACGCTGTCAATCAGATCCTGCTGTTTGATTACGGTCATCGCGATAGTGTGCTCCCGATTGCCATCCCTATTGCATGCCCGGCGCATTCATCGCCGCCATATCGGCTTCAAGCTGCGCGATGTTGGCGTTCACCTGCCGCCGAAACGCATTGATCGACTCGATCCACTCGGCATTGCTCTCAACTTGTTTACGCAAAGCGGCGCGCTCGAGGTTCGATTTATTGAGCCCGTCTGCCAGACGCTCCACGTCGGTTTGCGCGCGCTGAGCACTCGCTGCGAGCCGCTCCAAATCGCCGGCCACTTGAGTCAAGGCTGCCAATTCAGACTGCATCGTCGTTAATTGCTCGGCCTGTGTCGTGGTTTTGTTATTGAGCCCCGTGATTTGCTTTTCCTGGGTCACCACCGTTTTCTCGAGTTTGGTGATCTTGGCGTTGCTGGTCTTGCGAGCATCCCAGAGCTTGCGCACTTCGGTGTCGAGCAGGCGAAGCTGGGCGCCCATTGCCGTGGCCGATTTATTCACAGTTTCGTCTGTGTCTGATAGCAAGGCCTCCAGATCGGATACGCGGGCCTGAGTGGCCTTTTGCTGGGCCTGAGACGCGTCCAACAAAGTTTGTAACTGCCACGCCCAGCCGCACGCGATACCTGCCACTGCCAGCGCAATGGTCAGCAGCAGCCTCGCTGTCAGTCCCATCGTCGCCTCACCGCGGGGTGCACGTGGCGGAATCGCGCCACGAGGCGCAGAGGAGACGGCCTCCTCGCGATTGGCTGTGAATGAGGGAATATCGTTGAGTTCGTCGCGCGACATAGTCGTCACTCGTTATCGGATGTGGGAATTATATCTCTCTGCACCCACTTGGCGACGACAGGTTGGATTATTCCCGCTCACTACAACGGGGGGATGTAACGGCGCTTTTGTTGGAGGCAGGTGTTGGAGGCAGGCTTTAGAACTAGGGACTTCCGCTAGGAAGATGGCGGGATAACCCCCCCCACCGGCTCGTATGCCTCCGCCGGCAGCGTTTCGGCGTCGTGTAGCAT
>JAAEZV010000020.1:0-918 GCA_018222695.1 Gammaproteobacteria bacterium | reverse complement strand
ATGTAACGGCGCTTTTGTTGGAGGCAGGTGTTGGAGGCAGGCTTTAGAGCCAGGGACCGCTGCTAGGAAAATGGCGGGATATTCCCTCACCGGCTCGTATGTCACCGCCAGCAGCGTTTTGGCGTCTTCGTAGCATTCTCTCCGATTGCTACGGCTCGAGCAGGATCGCCCGCAGAGGACCGCCGTCACTGGAGATATTGTCGGGTACCTTCAGGTCGAGGAGTGTCGCGGCCACGGGATACACGTCCAATTGGTGCGCTTCAGGGATGACCCTACCCTGCTGAAAGTCAGGCCCCACTGCCACCAGAAAAGCCGCCATATCCTCCACGGTCGACGGATAACCGTGCATGCCACGAAGGTCTGCGTCCCGGCCGCCACCCCCGCGGAAAACACGAGGCGGCGCCGTCTCAATAATGACGTCGCCGACTCCCGGATGTTCTTGAAAATGACGCTCGGCAAGATCGAGAGAGGACAGCCGCCGCCAGCGGCCATCACTCATCCTGTCCAAAGCACTCGCCAAGGCATTCATGTCAGCATCAGGATCACGTTGGTAATACGTCACGCGCGTGCTGCCGTTAACGCGCTTGAAGCCTTTTGGCCGCGGCAAGGTATTGGTATCGATGAACAGATCAGGATCGACCTTTGACATGCCGTGGTCCGAGACCAGCATCAGATTGATGTCGGCGCCTTCTTCCGCGTTGATTGATTCGATGGCCTGCCATAACGCCGCGATCTGATAATCCACCTCACTAATCGCAGAGAGTGTTTCTGGCGCAGCAGGTCCAAAGGTATGGCTCGCTGAATCGACCACAGAAAAGTACAGGGTGACCAGCTCAGGGCGCTGTTCTTCTGGTAGCGCCAGCCAGTCGACCACCTGCTGTACGCGCTCACGGTGAGGCACCCGACCGTCGTAGGCGC